>JAFDCT010000125.1 GCA_019312695.1 Deltaproteobacteria bacterium
GAGCCAACCGGTCCCGAGGCACTAATGGATATATCATCCAGGAGTATATAATTTTCAGGGTGTACGGCATATTCCTGTGAAGAAACAAGCCCCATATCCAGCTGGTCAGCATACAGCATCCTGTTCAGAGCTGAAGGCGATGCCTCGACAACAGACCAGTCAGGCCGGTTGACCGTACTGAGCCAGACATCATACAACGGTGCCGTGTTAATAAAATTAACCATGCCTATGCGTACTTTCGGTTGTGTAAGCATGCCTGTTTCTACCCCAGCCAGTCAACCTGGACCGATTCACCAGCCGTCGTCAAAAAATCAAATACTACCTCAGGCGAATCTATCTTTTCATTATTTTTTACTGCCAGGATGAGCGGTAGTTTGCCAGGTTCCAGAGATCCCATCGAAGATGAAATTCCCCAGGCCTCCGATCCTCCCCAGGTGGCCATGGCAAACACTGTTTCAGGTAACAGGTCTTGATAATCCTCTCGCAGTAGAAGCATTTCACGCCACATACTCAATGATTCGTTACTGGCTTGGCTGTCAGTTCCCAAAGCCGGGAGAATACCATGGTCAAGAAATTCTGTCACCGGTGCTTTACCGACACCCAGAAAGCGGTTACTTCCCGGACAGAGACAGACCTTCGCCTTTTTCTTTGCTAAAATATCAATTTCTGTTTTATCAACATGCACGCTATGAACACAAATGGTTCTGCTGTCAATCACATCGAGACTATCCAAATACTGCACTGAACCTTTGGCAGGAAGTGTAAAACTGCCGTCCCATGCCCCTCTCTCAAGCAGAAATTCCCTGAACTCACCCGCTCCTGATTTTAGAAATTCAACTTCATGCAGTGATTCAGCCACATGGATGGATAATATATGACCGTGTTCAGCAGCCCGCCTTTTCAATGCCTTAATTACAGCACTTGTTGTTGAATAGGGTGCGTGGGGTGTGCAACCTATAGCAGGAGTATCCCCGGTATCAATATTTTCAAGCCTGGCAAAATTTTTAACTTCAGAATTTCTTGTCAGGCCCAATAGCTCAAGGAGGAAATATACCCGGGTATTTTGATCCTTACCAATGTTCCTGCTCGCAAGTGAGTTCCCTATGTCTCCGATAAAAGCGACACCCTCATCAGACATATTCTGCAGAGTCAATCCGGCCTGTTGCAAAATTAAACTTTCAGCATCAGCATTATCTTGAAAAAACACTTCTTTCGCTGAGAGGAGATCCCTTATCCATTCAGTAATATCGCCATTGTATGCTTTCCGGTCCTTAATACCTTTTGCAATATTCAAATGCGATAATTCAAGATGGCAGTGGCTATTTATCAGGGCCGGGACAAGTATACTGGAGGCATATTCCCGGATTTTATAGAGCCCAAACTCCTTCCTGATATCCCGGTATCTCCCTATAGCCTGGATCAGACCATCAGCAACAACCAGCGCCCCATCTTCTACAGCCCGCTGCGCAAATCCCCGCGATTCAGATGTCATACCCATTATGACCCAGGGGGCGCGATGGATTATCGGCTGGGATACCTTGTGTTGATGAAAATTTTCTTGATCTGTCATTGAAAACTGCTACTGATTACTCTTAAGAAAACCTGTCCTCGCCAGCTGTCACAATTGAATAATCCATGGTTCTTTGTTGCGGCACGAAACCTGCGCCTTCAACCAGACTGCAAATTTCCGCCTCTGTCAGCCTGAATGCAACTCCTGCTGCGGCTACAACATTTTCTTCAATCATGGTACTGCCAAAGTCATTGGCACCGAAAAAAAGTGAGATCTGGGCTATCTTTGGTCCCTGAGTAACCCAGGAAGTCTGGATGTTGGGAACGTTATCCAGGATAATGCGGGACCAAGCCAGCATCTTCAGGTAGGCATGGGCTGTTGCTTTCGGTATATCTGCATAGGCGGTATTGGCCGGTTGAAACGGCCAGGGAATAAAAGCGGTAAAGCCTCTGGTTTCATCCTGAAGAACCCTGATGCGCAGCAGATGTTCCAGCCGCTCTTCCAAGGTTTCAATATGACCGAACATCATGGTTGCAGTGGTTTTCATTCCCTGGAGATGGGCCTGGCGCATGACTTCAACCCACTCATCAGCACTACATTTTCGTGGTGCCGCCAACTGCCTGACCCGATCCGACAATATTTCGGCCCCGCCACCGGGGATGGAATCAAGGCCAGCTTTCCTGAGGCGTTCAATCACCTCAGCCACGGTCAAACCTGAAATCTTGGCAAAATGGCTGATTTCAGGTGGTGAAAAGCCATGAATATGAATGCCGGTCTTTTTAATGAAACGCAGCATATCCTCATAGAATTCCAGTTGTTTGTCAGGATGCAGGCCTCCCTGCAGCAGAATCTGGGTGCCTCTCAATTCAAGGGTTTCATCAATCTTTTTCTGAAGTTCCTCATAGGAAATTACAGAGCCTCCAGCGTCTTCAGGCCCCTTGAAAAAGGCACAGAACTTACAGGCGGAAATACAGATATCGGTGTAATTTATATTCCGGTCAATGACATATGTAACAACAGGTTCAGGGTGTTTTTTCCGGCGGATGCCGTCGGCAAGAAATCCAAGATCATACAGGTTGCCTTGTCGAAACAGGTCCAATGACTCCTGCTCTGAAAGCCTGTCACCACAAAAAACTTTTTCCCTGATTGAGTCTAGGTTACTCATCGAATCCTGTATACTGTCGAATGTGAGTGTATTCTCTAAAATATAAATGGCAGTGACACATTATTTAAGACATTGCTTCCTGATAAAAGTTTAATAGGAATTAATGACGTTATAAAGGGTGTCCCTTTCTATAGGAGTACGGCCAGCCTCCTTAATGAGCCTGAGCAACTGTTCGCGTGACATGGCCTGCTCTGTTTCCGCACCTGCCATATGGGTAATAATTTCTTCCTTGACAGTGCCGTCCACATCATCAGCTCCGAATGAAAGCGCAATCTGGCTTAATTTCTGTCCGATCATAACCCAGTATGCTTTTATGTGCGGGAAATTATCCAGAAAGCAGCGGGCCACGGCTATATTTTTCAAATCATCTATTCCAGAGGTCTTTGACAGTTTGGATAACTCCGTATTCTTGGGATGAAAGGCCAATGGAATAAATGCCAGGAAGCCACCTGTTTCGTCCTGAGCCTGGCGCAGCATATCCAGATGCTCGAGCCGCTCCTCAATTGATTCAATATGACCATAAAGCATGGTGGCATTGGTGTGCAGATCAAGTTCGTGGGCGGTTTTGGCCACTTCGAGCCAACCTTGGCCTGAAAGTTTTTTCTCACATGTCAGCTGCCGGATTCTCGGGCTGAACACTTCAGCTCCACCACCTGGAATCGAACCAAGCCCCGCCTCCTTCAAATTTTCAAGCACTCCGGCTGTTCCAAGACCCGATATCTCCGCCAGGTGCGCGATCTCAACACAGGTAAAAGCCTGTATATGCACATCTGGCCTCTCTTCCTTTATGACTTTAAGTAGATCAGTATAGTAGGAATAGGGCAGATCAGGATGGATACCGCCCACCATGTGGATCTCAGTAATAGGTTCGGAAAGTCTCTCTCGGACTTTGGCCCTGACCTCATCAACGCTCATCTCATAGGCAAGGTCAGAATCCTTATCCTTACCAAAGGCACAAAACTTACAGAGGTTGGTACAGATATTTGAGTAGTTGATATGCTGGTTGTAGATAAAATAGGCGTTGTTGCCGTTTTTCCGCTCCCGCACTATATTTGCAAGACACCCAACGGCAAGAAGATCCTGACTTTTGAAGAGCCGGGTACCGTCTTCAATACTTAATCGTTCATCATGCTGTATTTTTTCGAGAATATCACCTAATCCAGCATTTCTAATAAAAGAATCCATTATGTTTTATATGGGGATGCATGCGCAAAA
>JAFDCT010000126.1 GCA_019312695.1 Deltaproteobacteria bacterium
CAAGTATAACTTATTTGCCAGAGGAAATTGCGAACCGGTTAAAAATCCGCTGATAAATGAAACAACTAAAAACAGCACCTTGAAAATGAAGAAAATTTCCAGCCTTCCAAGATATGCATGGGCAGCCAGAAATACAAAAGGGAATGCAAAGGAAAAAATGATTATTGTCAGTTCAATCCTTACAAACAGTTTAAGGCAGTTTTTTATCCGTGCCAGACGGGTTGTTACGATCAATGCACCACCAGCTGCCCCTGCCATAAATGATGCCACGAGAATCCCAATCCATGCAAACACATATCCATAAACTGACTGGAAGGTAAAAATAATCAAAAGATCAAATATCATGCCGGCAAACCCTGTTGTGATAATGACTAAAGAGATACCTCCCCTGAGGAATTGCCCATCCTTTGACCGTAAAAAGCAGTATAAAAGAAGTATTATAATGAAAAACAGAATAACAACACCCCCTAAGTTTATCCTCTCAAATTGACTGAAAAAAACTCGCAGCGAAGGAGCAAACACTGCATTCCAGTGAGCAATGCTGTAAAACAGTCCCAGGGGGGTAAAATCTGAATTGATTTTGCTGCTGCCCCCGGCCAGAAAACCAGAGAACCAGTCCTGCCATCCCTGATGCAGCTTTTTCTCAATATGCCAGGGAACAACCACATTTACTGCAATTTCCCGCTGACTCAATCTTTCTGTTATCTGTATTTTATCAATCTGGGTAATTTCCCGAGATTCTGACGAGAGATAAAGGTTCCTGCCATCACCGGGGATCACTCTGATATGCGTGAAGACACTTTTCAGGGTATTGTAAATACAGCTGTTCAGGTTGCTTAATTCCTTGTTTAAATAGGTTAGTGAGCCCGGCATGCCAAGGACAAGTATGCCTTCTTTATTCAGCCTTTCCTTGGCAAGAGAAAAGAATTCTTTTGTAAAGAATCTATTTGCCTGTAAACTTGACGGCTCTTGGATTCCTATGAAAATCAAGTCATATCTATGCTCCGATGTCTTAAGCAACAGCCGCCCATCTACATGTTTTATCTGTACTCTCCTGTCATTCAGTTCAGATTCCGTTAGGGGTGTGGGGAATTTTCTCAATAGATCAAGAAGCAATGGATCAAGCTCAGCATATTCTATTTCTTCTATTGACGGATGTTTGAGGGCCTCATTTATCAAGCCCCCTGCCCCGCCGCTCAGAATAAGGATCCTTGCCGGTTTTGGATGGGCAAGAAGCGGCAGATGAACAAATTCTTCAATATATGGGATATCCGGGATAGGGGTGATGATATTGGGAATACCGTCCTGAAAGAATATGTATTGTCCCTCATTCTCTAAAATGCATACATTGCCGTATTGGGAGTTCTGGTAATGGACGACATTCTGGTTTTTCCATTGCGCTCTGATTGAATAATGATGCAGTTTGTCCACCTGGCCAGCAAAAAACAAATAACCGGAAATAAAAATAAGCACGCACAAAACAATCTGAACAGTTTTGATAAACACTCCCTTTTTCCATGAAGGGGCCAGCAAAAAAAGGCATACTATAAAATTCAACAGAGCGAGGCCTGTGGCTGCCTCAAAAGTATTGAAATAGGGGACCAGGAGATAGGTGCAGGCAATTCCGCCAATAATTGTCCCCACAGTCTCATAAACATATACCCTGCCGGCAGAAGAAGCATCCGGGCTGGAGAACTGTGAATATATCCGGCAGCTATAGGTAAATAAGGCTCCGTGCATGATACTTACAGAAAAAAGTAAAAAAAACGAAGAATACAGCAGTGGTAAAAATCCGATACTTTCCCCAATGGAGACACCCATTACTCCTTTCAGTATCCGTGTCAGGTAAATTGCCAAGAGCAGCGACAAAGAAAAAAGAATTGTAATGACCGCAAAAGCTTCAAGCTTATACTTGGATACCTCGGCTCTAATACCAAGAAAATAAGATCCAAAGGCCTCCAGAATAACCCAGTTGGCCAGAATAATGCCGATGCAAAGTTCATTGCCAGAAAAAACTATCAGAAGCTCCCTTAACAGGAGGATCTGGGCAACCAGTCCGCTAAACCCCATTACCAATATGGCTACGGATAAGAGCTTTTTCATTGGACTGGACCTCTACTCACTGTGCGCACACATTCTCTGCCAGACACCTAAACCTGGTTCTTTTAATTTTCAAGGTTGGGTTTGTCGGATAACAAAACGATCCGACAATTGAAGGTGAAACATGACCCAACAGTAAAAACACGTGTGCTATGTTTTTTTTAATTTTCTGCGGAGATAACGCCATATCCTGCCTCCATTAAGAGTCACATGAACTGCGGCAAGGCTCAATGTGGTATAGGCAAAGTAACGATGCGGGATAAACTTGCGCAACTCCAGCTCAGACTGGATATACCCAAGCACGCCGGTTATGCAGATAGAAAACAACAAAAGAATACTGATGATATGTTTTATGTCTTCACGTTTCATATCCGGCCTACGGAATGCAGATATATAGCTGCTTCTTTTTGTCCGTCGATGCCGATCAGGTTGTTGATCTTTTTATCCAGGAATGCTCCTACACTCACCGAGCCAAGCCCCAGAGAGACAGCCTGCAGGAAAATGTTCTGGCTTATATGCCCACTTTCCATATAAACGTAACGAATCCCCCGCTCTCCATACTTATGACGTGTACGGTCAAATATGGCCGTAAGTACAATAGTGACTCCCGCATCTCCCAGCATCTCCTGTTTTAACCCGGCACTGGTTATGTCGTTTCTGAAATCTCCGGGCTTAATCAACTCCAGTGCATGATTGATGATAGAATAGTGATAGATGCCCTTCTGCAGATTCTCCACATTGTTCACTATGACATAAACCTCAAAGGGGTATAAAGCTCCCGCTGACGGTGCTGCGCGGACAGGCCTGCCATGCAAACTTCCTGTAAGTCCCTGGGCAGCAAAGAGTATCTGTGATACTTGGTAAAGCTCAAGAGGACGAGACGAGTATTCTCGGACGGACCTGCGTTTCTTAATCACGTCTTCAAGGACCATGCCGCGGTAATCAGGTTTTGGCAAAGAAATCTTTTTTGTACCCGGATAGTCTTTATACAGTGAAGGAAGCTTCGGTTTTGCACGCAGAAGATCTGCCAGTGCTCCGCTCCATGTGAGTGAGGTTTCAGCATGAAAACGTTCCCCAAGACTTGCTTTTTGGCCTTCTTCTCCCCATGCTGTAGCGCTATTGATAATAACTATGGACACAAGGAGATATAAAGAGAGATGTAAAATCTTTTCTTTCATCGCCAGCCCCCCTGATGATAAAGTTTAATTATCATTATATCAGAAGGAGAAAATCCTTACCAAGCAGAAGTAAAAGCGTCCGGAAGAATTTTCAGTTTTAGCTACACCCTCAAGGGCGGCCAATTGTCAGGCGTATGGGTAAGGATGTGCTGTGATGGGGTCAGGCTTGACATTTGTGTATTTTGAACTA
>JAFDCT010000127.1 GCA_019312695.1 Deltaproteobacteria bacterium
AGGGGCTCCTACTATGGATGATAAAGAGTTTTTGCACGCTCGCAAAATACTTGGAAAAACACAAAAGCAACTGGCCGAATTGTTAGGTTCTTCTATAAAGGCGGTCCACAGTTATGAACAGGGCTGGCGTACAGTACCGACCCATGTCGAGCGCCAGATATTTTTTCTTCTGGCAAGAAAAAGGGGGGCGAAAAGCACTTCCAAGGCCTGCTGGACCATTAAAAAATGCCCGCGTAAACGCAAACTGCAGTGCCCGGCCTGGGAATTTCAGGCCGGTAAACTCTGCTGGTTTATTAACGGCACCATTTGTGAAGGAGAGGTACAGCAGAACTGGCAGAAAAAGATGAAAATCTGCAGAGAATGTGATGTGTTGAAATCATTATTATCTGCTTCCTAAAAATTCAGCCGCCTTATTTCACGCCGATAATTGGGGATGGAATACAGAGCGGTTAAAAATGTGACGTTTCCAAAAAATAAGACAACAGGCAGGCAGAAATCAGCTCTCAGCAAGCGACCTCCAAACCTCTAACTGAAAACAACCATGCGACGACCCATAAACACTCCAGATAGTCTATTCTGCGTGTTTTAATTCTGTGTTACTTGTCCGGCCATCGACCAATGGCCGGACTGCCTGCCGAGAGCTGATTCCTGCCTGCCATACCTGTTTCTTGTAACAAGCATTTGCCAATATAAGGGATACATTCCATGACTGTGACAAAAGACCAGCATTTTAACACCAGGGTCATTCATGCCGGCATAAGCCCTGAGAAATGGGAAGGCTCTACCCTGCCCCCTATCTTTCAGACCGCTTCCCATGTTCACCCTACCGCTGAAAACCTCAGCCAGACATTTGGCGGCAAGACCACAGATCATATCTATATGCGGCTGACCAACCCGACGAACCGGGTGCTGGAGGAAAAACTTTCTGCTCTTGAAATGGGCCAGGGAGCTGTGGTCATGGCATCAGGCATGGCGGCCATTACCAATGCCTGCCTGGCCCTGCTGCGCGCCGGCGATGAATTTGTCACTGGTAACTCACTTTTCATGTCAAGCTATGTGCTTTTTGCCAACATCTTCAAAAAATACAATATCACTGCCCGGTTTGTTGAATCAACAGACTTGGATGCTATTAAAAATGCCATAAACGACAAGACAAGATTTATCTGGCTGGAAACTATCGGCAACCCCAAAATGGATGTACCCGATCTTGCCGCAACAGCAGAGATCGCCCACAGCCACGGATTGCCTCTGATGGTTGATAACACCATGGCAACACCCTATCTCTGCCGTCCCATTGAACATGGAGCCGATATAGTGATCCACTCCACCACAAAATATCTCAGTGGGCACGGCGATGCTGCAGGTGGCGTTGTTATTGACAGCGGTAAATTCGACTGGGCCAATTCCAGCCGCTTTCCTGACCTTAAACCATTCATTGACCGCAAGGGGCCTTTAGCCTATCTGGACAAAGTGTGGCGCGAGCATCATATTAATTTCGGCACCACCCAGGCACCCCTCCACTCCTATCTGACCATGATCGGGCTGGATACCCTGGCATTACGCATGGAAAGACACATGGAAAACGCCATGACCGTTGCCGGGTATCTGCAGGACCGTAAAGAAATTGCCTGGCTTAACTATCCCGGTCTTGAAAACAATTCTTCGCATAAAACAGCCATAAAACAGTTTGGTGCCAAGGGTTTCTGCGGCCTTATGGCTTTCGGCCTCGGCGATCAGGAAACCTGTTTCAGGTTTATCAATAACCTGAAAATGATCTACAACCTTGCTAACCTTGGCGACTGCAAAACCCTGGTCATCCATCCTTACTCCTCGCAGTATCTTTCCTTTGACGAGCCGACACGGCAGAAACTTTCTATCCATGCCGACCTGATCAGGCTTTCAGTCGGCATAGAAGCGGCTGAGGATATTTGTGATGATCTGGGGCAGGCACTGGACAGCATTTAGCGTTCAGCTGTTAGCAAAAAACTTTCCCGCATCAAGAAAAAATATTATCTTTTTGTTATTTTGACATTTGGCAAAGGGTCCAAGGTTTCCAGGGCTCAAGATTTCAAGTAAAGCTCAGAACCTTGCAGCCATTAAGTTTTGTTAATTGCCCAAAGAAATGCAAAACAAGATTAAAAGGAAAAAATTGCGCTAACACTTAAAACTCTGTAAAAAGATGTTGAGTGCTACCAAATTAGATTCCGTTTTCCCTTGACCCCTCGGCCCCTTGTGTCAATCGGCGCCAGTTTTGTATGACGACAAACCTTGAATCCTTCCGATAAAAATGAGCGAATACATTGAACATGATAGTGAAGGGGTTTCCATAGGGCTGGTAGAAAAAAATTTTTTCACCTTTGCAGAGCCGCCGGATAGCATGATTCTCGAAAGTAATGCCCGGCTCGGTCCCATTACCATTGCCTACGAAACACTCGGCACCCTCAATGAGAACAAATCCAATGTTATCCTCATCCTGCATGCTCTATCCGGAGATTCGCATGTGGCAGGATATTACTCGGAAACCGACAACAAACCCGGTTGGTGGGAGATCATGGTCGGGCCTGGCAAGGGAATTGATACGGATAAATATTTTGTTATTTGTTCCAACATCATCGGCAGCTGCATGGGTTCAACAGGGCCATCCTCGATCAATCCGGCTACCGGCAATCCCTACGGCTTTGACTTTCCCGTGGTCACCATCGGTGATATGGTCAAGGCCCAGAAAGCCTTGCTGGACCATCTCGGCATCACTAAAGTTCTCTCGGTCATAGGCGGTTCAATCGGTGGCATGCAGGTACTCGAGTGGGTGGTCCGCTACCCTGACATGATTGTTTCCGCCATACCCCTTGCCACCACAACCAGGCATTCAGCCCTGGCCATTGCCTTTAACGAGGTGGCACGCCAGGCCATTATGGCTGATCCCAACTGGAACAAGGGCAGGTATTACGGCTCAACCAAGCCTAACCTGGGCCTGGCCCTTGCCAGGATGGTTGGTCATGTTACCTACCTGTCAGATGAAGCAATGCGACTCAAATTCGGGCGCCGACTGCAAAACAAGAGCGACTTTTCTTTCAACTTCGATGCTGATTTTCAGGTCGAGAGCTACCTGCGCTACCAGGGGCAGAAATTTGTTGACCGTTTTGACGCCAATTCATTTCTTTATATAACCAAGGCGGCAGATTACTTTGATCTGCGGCGACAGCATGGCAACGGCTCAGAGGTAGAAGCCTTTGCCAAGGCCAGGGCTAAATTCCTCGTTATCTCTTTTACCTCGGATTGGCTTTACCCGACATACCAGTCCAGGGATACGGTCAAGGCCATGAAAAAAAACGATCTCGACGTAAGTTTCTGCGAAATTGAAGCTGAATGGGGCCATGATGCTTTCCTGCTGCCGAATGAACGTTTGTCAGCACTTATCAAGGGCTTTCTGGAACGCAATTTTGCTGAATTGAATTGATAAAAGGTACAAAGGGTTTTGGAGTGTAGGAGTAATGGAATTATGGGAATTTTAAAAGCACTAAAGTACAAAGACACAAAGTTTAAAAGCCGAAATAACAAAGTAATGCTTTTTACCCAGTACTCCATTACTTCTGTCAGTCATCAGCAGTTTTGTAATCTGACAATGACCCATAAATACTGATAACATACAAATACGGTTTTCAGGCAAAACCAATATGAGTCAATCGGAACAAATACAACCCGCCGGTCTCAAGCGTTTTGATCTTCAGGTAATAGCATCCTGGATAAAGCCCGGCTCCAGGGTTCTGGATCTCGGCTGTGGTGAAGGCGATCTGCTCCTTTACCTAAAACAGAATAAAGGGGTAACAGGCACCGGCATTGAGTATCGGGAATCAAAAGTTGCACTCTGTATTGCCAAGGGCCTTTCCATACTACAGGGAGACATCAATGAAGAGGTGCTTGACTACCGGGAAAACAGCTTTGACTATGTTATCCTGAGCCAGACACTGCAACAGGTCTATTACCCTGAAAGACTGCTGAAATCACTGCTTGCGATCGGCAGGAAGGTCATTGTCAGCTTCCCGAATTTCAGCCACTGGTCTATCAGGATGCAGGTGCTGCTGACCGGGATGGCTCCCAAAAATGAACAATTACCCTATGAATGGTATAATACACCGAATATCAGGGTCATAACCTTGAAAGACTTTCGAAAATTCACGCGGGACAAGGGCTGCAGGGTCCTCAAGGAGGTGGCGATCAATACCCACCAACATAACACCCAGGGGCATATTGTAAGTTTTCTGCAGAATTGGCGCGCCACCTATGGTATTTTTCTCAT
>JAFDCT010000128.1 GCA_019312695.1 Deltaproteobacteria bacterium
TTGAGAGTATTATTGGAAAAATATAAGGAACAGGCTTATTTTACAAGGGGATTTTCACCGGGGATTTTTTTTGTCAAAATCTGCGATTATTTCAGCCGTATTTTTTGATCTTAACCCATATAATGCTTATATTTATAAATTTGAGAAAGCATCAAAAGCAGGGTTTTGAACGATGCCGACTATATCAGCAAGCAGATTGGATTTATTGGTAGATGATGAAGAGAAACTGATCGGTTTCATTTCAGCAATTCTGCAGATCTCCGAGTACGAATTATTCCGCATCGCCTACTGGGACTGGTTCAACCAGCCGATTGCAGAAAAGAGACTGGAGACGCTCTTCAAGGATTATCTTGCAAGCGGTTCCATTCCATACTGGGTCAATGATTTTGTCAGAAAAGCCCATGAAAAATTCAAAGCCGGTGAATTGAACTATAAGGACTATGGTATTAAAAGGAGGGTATGCGACCGCAAAACCAGGATTAAAGGCTGGTGCTTAACAGTCTTCCTGTTCATACTGCTGCTTATCTACAGCATCCTGATCACCAACTATCCTTCTTACTGATGCGGCCTGTCACCGCTCAACTCCTTATTTCTTCCCCTTTTAGCCATCTTTGCTTGCCAGGACAGGGAGCTGCATTATATTATGCCTGGCAGCAGGACGTCTTAATTTTTCCAGATAAACGATATGCGGGGTGAACCTCGGGTGGTCGGATTATGGCAACAGGTCAGTACTGGGTAGATAGCTATGTTGAAAAAAAGCAGGATTCAGCCAGCGCAATCCGCCTGATCAAATCCGGTCAGCGGGTATTTATCGGTTCTGCCTGCGGTGAGCCGCAGGAACTGGTGCGGGCCCTGGCCGAACATTCGCGCCTGTTCACCGGTCTTGAGATCGTGCGTATGCTGAGCCGGGAAAGCGCCCCCCTGACAGACATTGCCAATAAAAGTTCCGATTCAGACTTCAGTGTCAGGCATATTTACCTCGGTAATACCGGTTCCCAGGATTTCTTCAGGAAGAAGCTGCCCTTTGTCACGCCCATGAACATGTCGGAGGTCCCTATTCTGTTCAAGAGCCGCAAACTGCCGATCAACGTGGCTTTGATCCAGGTATCCCCGCCAGATGATTTCGGCTGGATGAGTCTGGGAATCTCCGTTGATGTCACCCTGGCAGCAGCCAATTCGGCTGATGTGGTGATTGCCCAGGTCAATCCCAACATGCCTCGCATCATGGGCCAGAGCTTTATCCATGTCAACGATGTCGATGCCATTGTCGAGCATGAAGAGGACCTGATAACCGTTGAGCAGACAGAACCCTCCGAGGTATACACCTTGATAGGCCGCCATATTTCCCGCCTGATAAGTGACGCTTCCACCCTGCAGGTTGGCCTTGATGCAGCCTCCCAGGCAACCGTGCAGGCCCTGCAACAGAAAAACGACCTCGGGTTTCATTCCCTGTATCTTACCAATGATATCATGAAACTTTATGCCCTCGGTGTCATCAACAACCGCAGAAAGGGGCTCAACGAAGGCAAGCTGGTGGCATCCGCCGCCCTGGGAAACAGGGAGCTTTATGAATTCCTGCACGACAATCCCGCCATAGAGTTCCACCCGTCTGACTACGTCAACAATCCCCATATAATAGCGAATCACAACCGAATGGTCTCCCTGAATGTTGCCAGGGCAATAGACCTTACAGGACAGGTTTCCGCCGAAGCTTCAGCCCAGACACATTTTGCCGGCGTGAGCGGGATAATGGATTTTGTCCAAGGAGCCCGCAGGGCCCAGGGCGGCAAATCCATTATCATGCTGCCTTCCACAACTCCTGACGGTAAAAAGAGCAATATCATCCCCTCCTTGCAGCATGGGACGGTGGTGGTGCCGCGTGGCAGCGTTCAGTATGTGGCAACCGAATACGGCGTGGTCAACCTGTTCGGCAAGAACCTGCAGGAAAGAGTCATCGCCATGATCAGCCTGGCCCATCCCGATTTCCGCGATGAACTTTTCGCTGCCGCCGACAAAGAGGGGTTAATCAGCAGCGGCAGAAGTATGGGAGAGGCGGTCCGGGCCGTCTACCCGGTAAATCTGGAAGATACCCTTGAGGTCAACGGCCAGCCCGTAACCATTCGTCCGGCCAAACCGGTTGATGTCCGCAGGATCCGGGAGCATTATTACAGCCTGGACAAGGAAGACGTCATGCAGCGCTTCTTTCACGCCAAAAGCAGTTTTACCACCTCAGATGTGGAGGACATATCCCAGGTTGACTATATCAAGGACCTGACCCTTATCGGCGTGGTCGGTGAGTCCGGTTTTGACCGGGTTGTGGCAGTGGGGGAATATCTCTTGCTGCTGGAATCTAATATGGCGGAAGTGGCATTTACAGTGGCCAGGGATTTCCAGGGCAAAGGGATGGGGAAGATATTTCTGCGTAAACTAGCAGCTGCTGCGCACGAACACGGGATCTCAGGGCTGGTTGCCTATACCGCGCCCCATAACAAGTTCATGATCGATCTGTTTAAGACACTGCCCTATAAGGTCAAGACCAGCTTTGAGGATGATGTGCTGCGCTTATCCTGCAGGTTCGATGAACTTAAAGATGAGTCACGGTGATTAAAATGTAATCCCTAAAAAGTATATTTTTTGAATTGAAAAATATCAATATCAATGGAAAAAACCTTTTTGATGTGCACTGAAAGTGTCACTGTCTATCGTTTCTCAACTGCTCTTTCTTTCATATGCTTCTTAACAGCCTTAATCGCCACTTTTTTCCTAACCATGATCAATTTTCTAGTACCAAGGTACAATTGATAAACATTATCAAATGGTTAATAGTATATATAACAGAGCTTGAAAAGCATCTGTTATACATTATAAGGAGGTTTAGATATGTCTAAAAAAAATAAATTAAAAAAAGTTTTATCTGCTCAGGATGTTCTGGAGACGGAAATAATTATTAATCAGGCATTGATCGATGTTTTAATAGCAAAGCGATTAGTCACTGAGGAAGAGCTGTTGAAAAGCATTCAAAATATTAAACGGGAATCAGCCAAAATTAATCAATAAATTCAGCAAAATCATCTGAAATCACCCAGCGTTTTCCTTACTAAAGGCAAATAAATAAATTGAAATAGTAAAGTCAAGATATCCCCAGAATATAGATACACAAAAAAAGACCCCTTCCAATTAAGGAAAGGGCCTTTTTTTAATGTGCACATAGTTCAGTGTGAGCGTTTTTTTGTCCCTCTATTCCGCATATACCTTTTCACAGCATCAATGGGCAACTCCTCCCTGTGGAATATCCCCTAAGCCAAGGCGGTTCCCACATAAGTCCTGGCAAAA
>JAFDCT010000129.1 GCA_019312695.1 Deltaproteobacteria bacterium
AGCCGCTACCGGCTGCTGCTCTCTGTATCCTTTTTAAAGCCTCCTGCAGGAGAACTCTCCGGCAGCCGAAATTTAAACGTACGTAACCGGGGAAACCGAACTCGCTGCCCTCTGACAGACCAATACCGTATGCTTCAAAAAATCGGGCCGGCGAGATCCTATCTATCCGGCGGGCATCTATCCAGGCCAGATATGTAGCCTCCACATGATGCATGCTCAGGTTTTCCATTGCATGAATTGCCTCTTCCACCATGAGACTGTTCTGCCTCAGATAATCGAGCAACTCGGCAAGCCATTCCCAACCGTCACGATATGCCGCCTCCGCTGCGCTGAAACCGAGAATATTAACCTCCGGGACAATCCCTGCCATGGCCTTCAGAAATTTTTTTCGCAGGCGCGGATCGGTTATCACCGCAAAGGAACAGCCAAGGCCGGGGATATTAAATGTTTTACTGGGGGCCATTAAGGTAATGGTGCGCGCTGAAGCCTCATGATCTACGGTAGCTGTCGGAATATGTTTCTTATCAGCATCGAGGAGCAGATCACAGTGGATCTCATCGGAGCAAATTATGATATCGTGCCTGCAACAAAGCATTACAAGTCTTTCAAGTTCCTGGCGGCTGAAAACACGGCCCACTGGATTATGCGGATTACAGAACAGCAGCAGCCTTGTTTTCGGTGTTATACTCTGTTCCAGGGCGTGAAAATCTATTACCCACCTGTGGTTTTCTATCACAAGGGGGACAGTGATAAGCCCTCGGCCGGAATTCTTCGGTGCTGACAGAAACGGCGGATAAATAGGCACCAGGGTCATGACATCGTCATGTTCCGTACCCACCATCCTGCAGGACACATTAAGGCCAGATACAAGGCCGGGCAGCCAGACAAGATGTTGTGGCTCGACCTGCCAGCCGTATCTTGCGGCCAGCATTTCACAATCCGCCGCCGTGAGCCCTTCGGGTGGCAAACCATAACCGAAAACCCCGTGCCGGACCCTATTCTCCAGTGCCTGGATAACTGCAGGTGGAGACCTGAAATCCATGTCAGCAACCCATAGTGGAATAATGTCTCTGACCCCATAGCGGTCCCACTTCAGGCTTGCAGTATGATGACGTTCTATCGGCGCATCGAAGTCAAAGTGTGTCATATGGTAAAATTACTGCATGAGTTATAATGCTGCTACCCGCTCAACATGGCCTCCCAGTCAAGATTTCTGAAGGTATCGGCCAGCAGGTGGTTATCATCCACAATATCATATTGGAGAGCTGTAAAAATCTTTAACGCCATCGGGATAACTTTTTCCGGGGGGGTAACAGTATCTTTCTGTCCTATAATCATCCGTGCCGGGATATCAAGTGGTCGCATTGTGTATCGAGAAAATTCCGGAAAATTCAGGGCCGGGGCCAGGAGTATAACCAGGTTTACAACTCCATGGTGCTCCATGGCAAAGATAGTTGCCATCAGGCCGCCAAAGCTTGATCCAATCAGAATAATATTCTTTCCCCTGTTCAGAACAGCACATAATGTTTTCATCCGTTCGGAAAGACTGCCGGAAAAATCAGGCATTACCATATCCGGATAAAGTTGACGCAGGAAGCTAGCCTTGGCTCCTCTGCTGCTGCTCTCAAGACCATGCAGAAAAATTTTCATTAAGCGGTACCCAGGAAAACAAACTGTTATTATTTCATACTCTTATCATAATCAAATTTATTTCCTTTTAACAGCAATTAGCGGGAATTAAAGCTTTTATTAGCATAGAGACAACTGGTTACCCCTTTGTGCAAACTGCCTCGGGCAAACAAAAAAAAATAACAAAATTCGAACTTTTTACGGTACGTTTTGCGACAAACATCGCTGACATGCAGGCATCACATTACAGAAAAATTACGCTCATATCGGGGAACGTATTAATTTTGTTTAAAGAAATCCATAACTAGGGTAAAATTACGTGTTAGAAATAGTTACTTTATGACTTTATCCTAAAAAAACTGAAACAAAAAATGGCAACAATCAAGAAAATAGTTTGCCCCAAATGCCAGGCAAAGCTTAAATTCAACCCGGATAAAATTACATCTGAGGTGGTGAAATTTAAGTGCCCCGGCTGTAAAACATTTATTAGGGTTAAAAAACCCGACCCAATCCAGGATATACCTTCCTCGCAAATCCCAAGCTGTTCCACGCAGATAGAAGACATAACCTTAATGGGCCAGGAATCAAAGCCCTCAGAAAATCATGAAAAACTTGATATTCAAGAAAAGGGTACCGGTAAGGATGCCCCGGCAGATCAACCTGAAGAAATAAAACCTGCAGCAGAATCTGCGATACCTGAAAAGCCGGAAGGGCCCCTTATCGAGGATTACACCCGTGATAAACTTGCAGAATACGAAGAGGCGGAAGCCGGGGCAGACGATTACGAGTGGACAAGGTATGCAGACAAAAAAGAGCCGACAATCCCGGAAACAAAGATAGACCTGAATTTGATTCCGGCTTCAGACGCTGAGCTGCATGAGAAAATTGCCGATCTGCAGCAGGCTGAGGTCTATAATCTCCAGGGAGAAGCCAATTTGGGGAAAAACCTCGTGAAACAGGCGATTCGTGATTTCAATCATGCCCTTGAGATCAATCCCGAATATGTTGATGCCCTTGTCAACAGGGGCAGCGCCTATGTTCTCCAAAACAATTATAATGATGCACTTGCAGACCTTAATCATGCCCTTGAGTTGGAGAAAAAGCAGGCTGATATCTACAAATTGCGGGGCGAAATTTATTTATTGAACAAATTGTATGATGAGTCCATCAAAGACTTCACTGCCGCAATAATACTTAATCCCATTTACAGTGACGCTTATCTGAACAGGGCCCGGGCATACTCAGAAAAGGGAATGACCGAAGAAGCTGAATCTGATTATAATCAGGCTGTCAGGACCGAGCCTGAAAAATTTTCCAGTATTATTGGACTGGAAGGGGCAGAAACACTATTTGACGAAGATGAATCCTCTAAAAAGGAAACAAATGCCGGCTTTATCCAACAGGGTATAGAAGACCTGAAAAACGAAAAATATTATGAAGCCATAGAAAACTTTACCCAGGCTATTAACCTTATTTCAAATAATGCTGAAGTATTTATACTCAGAGGCCAGGCTTATCTTGAACTCAACCAACCTGATGAGGCAATGATCGACTTCAACCGGGCAGTTATCTCCGACCCCTTAAATCCGGCTCTATATTACTGGCGGGCCATGGCCTGGAAAGCATTAGACAGTTCGATTAACATGGTTACAGATCTCAAGCTTGCCTGTGAACTGGGATATGGTCCAGCCTGCGAAGAATACGAGAAACTCAAGCCCCAAAAACATTAACTGGTCTTTTTTTGTCTTCGACTGATGCCTATTCCAAACCATTTTAAAGAAACATCAGCCTGTTTTATTATCCAGCGCCATATACCTACTATTTAGGTTCATAACCTGCTCCCATACCCGGTATCTGTTTAATACTGTTACCTGGTGTGGGTTCCATGCCCTGGGATGAAGTTTTCTCTGGTGTCAAATCCTTGAATAGCTCGTCCGTTCCTGCCGGCGGCAGTTTCATCATTACCGGTTCTTCAGTTATAAGTGACTTGGCTCCGTCGCCGTGACCTATCAAGACCATTGTTGTATTTTCTGTTTCGGAAGTAACAATACCGAAAGGGCGCACTCCCGCAGAGTATTTATACCTTGCATATACTTTGCCGGATACATCCATTATCTGGTGCAGGCTTACATCAAAGGTTCCAGCCGGGACAACTGCAACCCCCTCCCCGGTTTTTACGTCCTGCATGCTATTGTCAAGGCTTGCAGGTATACCGCTGCGCTGCTCAAACATTTGACTTGCCAGCAGACGAACTTTCTGTGCTGAGTCAGGGTCCATCTCCCGAGCCGCTTCCGTTCCTGGTTTTACAATAATGCGCTTGATATTCTCCGAATCATTGGGGTTCCCCGTCACCATCATCTTGACGATATTACTCTCTTCTCCTTCTCTTGTTATCACCTCATACCAGTAGGAGTCACTTTCAACACCTACAATTGACATACGCATAACAGTCCTAACGCCTGTTGTCTTGTCGAATAGAGCATATTCCGCCCAGGCTCCGGTTTTGGGAGCAAAGGCACCCATAAGCCTGGTCACCTCAGGTGACCGTGCTGTATCTGCAGCACTCTCTGCCCCGGGGCTGATGAAAAAACATGCCAGAATAAATGCGATTATATATCTCCTCATACACATACCTCCGCCATTCAAAGGTTTACAGAAATCAAAAAAGTAACTGCAAATTATCCATACAATATGTATCATAAATACTTTTATTGATCCCCCCCAATGTAACTTTAGTATAAACCCCCAAAAGACAAACATTCAGTCCGGTTTTTCCTCTTTGCTTTCATAATAGAACTGACGTATGATCTTCCAGGCATCCCCGGCTTTTTCAACCATGTAGAAAAGATTTTTGTCTTCAGGTCCTATAACCCCTTCCCGGACTAGAAAATCAAAATTTATTGCCTTGTTCCAAAATTCTTTCCCAAATAAAATAACCGGCAACTTTTTGATTTTTCCCGTCTGAATAAGGGTGAGGGTTTCAAATAGCTCATCCATGGTGCCGTACCCTCCCGGAAAAGCAACAAGGGCCCTGGCCCTCATGAGAAAGTGCATCTTACGCATGGCGAAATAGTGGAACTGAAAACAGAGTTCCGGTGTAATAAATTCGTTAGGTGCCTGTTCATGGGGCAGAACGATATTCAACCCGATGCTTTTGCCCCCCGCCTCATGGGCACCACGGTTGGCAGCTTCCATGATACCCGGACCGCCGCCGGTGGAAACCATAAGATCACAATCATCATCTATTATGCAGTTCTCTGTGATAAGCCTGGCCAGTTCCCGGGCTTCTTCATAATAGTTTGATTTTGCCAGAATTCTTTTTGCGCAGCTTACCCGTTGAATAGCTATTTCACTAAGCGGTTCCCTCTTGACCTGCATTTCCTCCTGCTGCAGTTTTTTTGCCGCTGTTTCAGGATCGGGTATACGTGCCCCTCCAAAAATGACCACGGTTGCCTTGACTCCGTATTCCTGCTGAATTATTTCCGGCTTCATTATTTCAAGCTGTATTCGTACTGCCCGCAGTTCATCCCGCAGCAGAAACTGAGGGTCATCAAAGGCAAGCTTGTAACTCTCGGATTTTGTCTGTGGTGAAACGATACACAGCGCAGCATCTCTGACATCTTCCTGAGCGGACGGGAAACATTTAGTCGAATCTTTTGGGGGCATTGGCAGGAGTCCTCCTTTTATAAAAATATTTAGCAATAAAACCTGGTTTGCAGCATTCCTCTATACTCTAACCTGTAACACATTACCGCTGCAATATTGCTACTGGTTTATTCCTGGTAACAACTACCGAGAGTGTTCAAAAAAACAAAAAAGGCCGGGATATCAAAAAATCCCGGCCTTAACAGTAATTGCCAGTTTATTTTTTTATTTAACGTGACAGTCTGTACACTTGGTCGGTCCTTTCATGCCGTTTACTCCCTGCTTATGGCATTCCTTACAACGCGCATGAAATGCCTCTTTCGGGGTCTGCAATTCCTGCTTGTCAAAATCCTCGTTATGGCAGCTTGCACAGCGCAGTTGCTGGCTGTTTTCCATGGCTGCTATGTCTTTGTCAGTCAAAGGCTGATGTTCACTGTCATGATGGCATTGCCCGCATGACACCCCGAGATTAAGATGTACCGGGTGGGAAAACCTGGCAGATTTTTTTTCTCCCTGAATTGTCATTTCTTCTACCGGTGCCACAATCCCTTTTTCCTCAGCAGCAAACGATGTTCCAATGACAAGCCAGGATGCCGCCAGAACAAAAAATGGAACTACCCAAATTCTTTTCATAGCTACTCCTCCTTTTTATATTTGTATAGGTTAATTCTTGGAGCACTTCCGCCTGAATCAGATTGTAATATGCGTCCAGGTTTTGTGTAGATGATGTCGGGTCATATCTTTGTAGATGTTGACCGATGTCGGGCCGACATCATTGGCAGCAACCCCATGACACCATTTGCAACAATTGACCGATTTGGGTAAGAATAAAAAGTCTGTGCAGGTTATCGGAACTTCGGCTAATATGACGCATCTCAATTGTCACAGATAACTCCAAAATCTTGAATCACCCACAATGAGTGAACAGAAATATCCAAGACCTTCCCAGATGGTCAAGATAGATGGCTCCAAAGTCAAAACCCTGCGGGAATCAAAAGGGCTCACACAGCTTTATATAGCCACGGTGGTTGAAGTCACCACGGACACTATCTCGCGCTGGGAAAACAAACGCTATCCATCCATAAAGGAGGAGAATGCGTTAAAGCTTGCCGAAGCACTTGAAGTATCACTGAAAGATATCCTTGAAAAAGAAGAAGAGGTGCCAAAACCGCATGTAGCACAGGGAATGAACCTTGCCCCGGCTAGAAAGCAGCGGTCTAACCTGATCCTTCTATGGCTTCTGTTTCTTGTCCTTGTTTTGCTGATGCCATTTATCTGGTATAATCTCAAACAGCCCGAACCAGTTACCATTTACGCCAGCCGTCAACTGCCGCCCCATATACCACCTGGGCAGCCGTTTCCGGTGATCATTCAGGTGACGGCAAAACAGCAGGGCCCTTTTTCATTGATTCTCAAAGAAACCCTTCCTGAAGGCTGCGAACCGCTAGTCAGTGATCCTCCTTTTACAGGCTTTGATAAAAAGACCCGCAGCCTCAAGTGGATTACCAGAACTACCGGAGAAATAACAACATATGTCTATCTGGCTAAAAAACAAGGTGGTGTATCTGGTGCTGCCGGTATTGCACCGCTCCGGTTTAATGGTTCAGTCACCTTAAGGGATAAAAGATCCCCGGAGACAATCATCGCAGGTTCGCAGGTTCTGCCTCTTGCTGACTATCACTGGGCTGACGCCAACCGTGACAATCGTATTCAGGATGAGGAGATACTGGCAGTTTATGACACCTTCAGCCCACTTGATTACATCAATTACGACTGGCAGAAGATAGATGAGATCTGGTCAGGTGAAGGGTATTTCTGGGATGCAGGAAAACAGGAATATGTCATCCGGCAATGATATGAAGAAACTGACAGATCAATAAGCAGCCAGTATGCTCTTTTTTCTATCCGGCCATAGCAAAACCAAAATCGAGTTGAAGTAAATATCCTGCTCAACGAATCAGGCCTGAAGAAAGTCCGGCAACTATTCGTTTTAGAATTTACAACCAGGCGATGAAAATAAGAAAACTCAAACGCAACAGCAGCAAAAAAAATAAGGGAGCAAAACTTTCTCCCCGGATAAGAATGCTGCTTGACAGGGCAACCGACTGTGTAGAGTCTGGCCGGCTCTCCTTAGGCGAAAATATCTGCCGCCAAATAATTGAAATTTCACCCCGTATTTCAGAAACATATAATCTTCTTGGTATTATTTACGAGGAACAGGGACTCATTGATGAGGCTGTTACCGTTCTGCAGAAATCCATCGAGCTTGGCGGTGCAAATGCCAATCCTTATTTCAACCTGGGCACTATTTTAGGCCAACATGGTCATTACGAAAAAGCGGCAGCCGCATTACGCAAAGGTTTGAGCCTCTCCCCCCGAACTCCAAAAGCCAGGAATAATCTTGGCCTGGCCCTGCTTAACATGGGAAGGCTGGATGAAGCAGTAAACTCGCTTGAAAAAGCGACCGATCTTGATCCCCATTATGGCGAAGCATGGTTCAATCTCGGCGATGCCTACTACTGTAACGGCAACCTACAGGAGTCTATTGCTGCCTACCAGAACTCTATCCGGCTCATTCCTGATTTTATTGAAGCGCATTATAACCTGAGCATCGCCCTGCATGATCTGAATCTTCAGCCGGAAGCCAGGGAAACATTAAAGCGCACGATTGAACTGGCCCCAGAGCATATGGCAGCCCGTCACATGCTGGCAGCATTGAGCGGCGAGACACCAGACAGTGCCCCGGAACAATTTGTCACAAACCTTTTTGACCAGTATGCGAACCAGTTTGATGTGGATCTCATCAACAGGCTGGAGTATACGATACCGGCACGCTTGCGTCAATTTCTCTCGGCTCATATACCGGACAGCATCCGTTTTGCAAAAGTAATGGACCTTGGCTGCGGCACAGGCCTTTCAGGGCAGGCCTTCAAGGATATCGCCATGTATCTCGCCGGTATAGACATCTCAAAAAATATGATGATAAAAGCTAGGGAAAAAGACATCTATGATGCACTCCTGGC
>JAFDCT010000130.1 GCA_019312695.1 Deltaproteobacteria bacterium
GCTCCAGCTCCCCCAGCCGGTGGTTATGGTGCTCCCCCGCCAGCCGGTGGTTATGGCGCCCCGCCGCCAGCCGGTGGTTATGGCGCCCCGCCGCCAGCCGGTGGTTACGGCCGATAAGGACTAAACGTACTTGCCAGAAAGGATCAAACCCCGTAAAAGAGGGATGAAATGAAAAAAATACTTATAGCAGTTGATGACACACAGGCTACCAGAGAGATTTTCAGCAAGTGCACCAAGATCTGCAAGTGTATGGCGCCGGAATCGATTATCCTGTTGTTTGTTGAAAAGTATTCTGGTCACTCCTTCATGAATGAAATGATCGGAGATGGAGAGGCGGCAACCTTGCGGGAGGTTCTGGAGGGGACGGAATACAAGGAGGCTTTGGATAAAAAAGCTTCCACAGTTTTAGGTTATTATAAAAAAATGCTTGAGCAGAATCAACCGGTTCCGGTCGTGCAGACCATGGTCAAAACAGGTCACCCTGCTGAAACGATTATTGACACAGCCAAAGAAGAAGATGTGGCTATGATACTGATTGGTTCACGAGGACAAAGGGCAGGCTCCAGGCTTTTCATGGGAAGCGTCAGCAGAGAAGTTGCAAACACCGCAGACCGGCCTGTATTAATTGTAAAATAATACAGCCTGGCTGTTCCTCCCAGTCAGTACTTTTCGCACGCAAGTATCATCAGGTAGCGTCCAGTTTTTACTTAGCTTATAATAGAACCCAGGAGAACCGAAAAATCCGGTTCCCCTGGGTTTTTTATTTTAACAGGTGATCTTTATCTTTGAACAACCTTTCAGGTTAAAATATGTGTAAAACCAGCGATACAAAGAAGGCAGATTGGAAAAAAAATGAAATGTGTTCTCATCATACCTGCCTGGGCGCCTGAGGATATTTTTTCCTCTAAAACAGCAGGGTCACAGATCAACTACTGGCAGCCGCTGGGTACCCTGTATGTTGCCGCAGCTCTGCAGCAGGCCGGCCATGAGGTGCGTTTTTACAATGGCGCCTTCATGCGCCATGAAGAGATTCTGGCACAGGTTGCAGAATACCGTCCTCAATTTATCGGCCTCTATTCGACAACTTTTGGCTGGGACAGAGCCCAGAAAACTGCTTCGGCAATCAAACTGATCCTTAAGGAGGTTTATATTGTCGCCGGTGGGCCTTATCCCGTGGCCCTTCAGGAAAAATGCCTTCTGGATTGCCAGGATATAGACGCAGTAGTGACCGGCGAGGGCGAGATAACCGTTGTTGAAATGCTTGAAAAGCTTGGTTCAGGCGATGATCTTGCCGGGGTAGAGGGAGTAGCATACCGCAGCGGCAAAGGAATCAAAAAAAATCCCCCCAGGCCACTCATCACCGACCTTGACATGCTGCCGTTTCCGGCCAGGGAGCTTTTGGGTGAAGCTGGCAAGTATATTCCGCCGCCGGCCACCTACAAAAGGAAGCCTGTTGCAGTGATCATGACCGCCAGGGGCTGCAACCGTCATTGCCTGTATTGTTTCCAGATTGACAAGCACCGCACCAGCGGTATACGGTACCGTTCTGTGGAAAACGTCATGGCAGAGATTGAGTTTGTCTTACGCCAGGGGTACCGTGAGATCAAGTTTATCGACGATACGCTGGCAGCTGACTATAACAGGGCCATGACCATCGCCAGGGAAATAAAGAACAGGGGTCTTGATTTCACCTGGTTTGCTTCGGCCGTGGTGAACCAGGTGGACAAGCCGTTGCTCCAGGCCTTTAAGGATGCCGGTTGCTGGGCCATTCTCTTCGGGGCGGAGAGCGGAGTGCAGAAGGACCTCAATGCCATCCGCAAGGGCATTACGCCGGGCCAGATCAAAAAGGCGGTCAGGGCTGCCAAGGAAGTGGGGTTGACCGTGTATACCCCCTTTCTTTTCGGCATACCGGGCCAGACCTACGAAGATGGCCTGAAAACCATCGAATTTGCCCTGGAACTGGATCCGGACATAGCCAACTTCCATGCCATTACACCGTTTCCCGGCACAGAGCTCTATGACAATATAGAAAAGTATGGCACCATGTCCGAGGATTTGACAGATTATACCTACCAGGGTGCAGCCTTTGTGCCCTATACAATGACCCGGGATGAGATCGCCGAGCTGCGGCAGCTCGCCCTGAAAAAGTTTTACTCCCGCCCAAAATTTCTCTGGCGAAGGCTGCTGGCACTTCGCAGCTTAAACGACATCCGTGCTGCCTGGCAGGGTTTGAAAAGCCTGTTTTGGCTGCAAACAGCAAAAGACCTGTTCAAAAGCCGTAGGCAGTAAGTGAATTTTTTCAAACTAATAGAGTTTAGAGTTGCAGGTATTCCTTCAACAAACCTGGATAACGTCTCGGATTAAACAGAATGTTGGTCATGAAATAACATTCATGGGTGCAGTGACAACCGTAGTCATAAATAAAATCAAGGATTTTGGCTGCCTGGTCTGAATGCAGGACCCCCTGTAAGTCATACCCGCTTTTTCTGATACTGCCGAATTTCATATTTTCAGAAAAATCCTCGCAAGGATAGAGATCGCCGGTCTCGGTCATTACCAGGTTCAGCTTGCCGGCATAACAGGGATCGGTCCGCCTGTCTGTTCGGGCGGCCTCGTAGATCAGCCTGCGCTGTAGGATGTCCTGGGCCGCTTTGAGCTTGCCGCCCCGGAAACGATAGGTTGAGGCAAGCCTTTTTTTCAGATCATCCTCCATCCGCTTAATAATTTTATTGTACTTTTCAAGATCCACCTCCTTGAGGTCATCCTGTGAGACTTCACCCCGGACGAGGGAGACGGTATGAGTCTTTACCTGGGGAAGGGTTTGCACCAGGTCAATGATCCCGTCAATATGGTCTTGGTTGGCCTGGCAGAAAACGGTGTTGATGCCAAGTTCAAAGTTGCTGTAGCGGTCAACGAGTTTCCCCAGGGCCTCACAGGTCGCAAGTGTTTTCCGGTA
>JAFDCT010000131.1 GCA_019312695.1 Deltaproteobacteria bacterium
ACCTGCCGTTTCGTTTTGATATATGCTGTTCCCAACCACGGTCAAGTCAATCTTGCCGACAGGCCGGGGCATAACTCGTATGCCGGCCCTCCGGTTCAAATATATTCTGTTGCCGGCAATCCTGACCAGCAATGTATGTTTTTCATTTTCCAGACTGCCAATTATACGAACGCCGGCCAACGGGTTTTTATAAATTCTGTTATTTTCTATGGTGATGCGGTCAGCATCGAGGATATTTATGGATGTTCTGCCGTTTTGAAAGAGGCTGGAGTCGCTCAATAAGGCCTGTGACTGTGTATCAAATAGGATTCCCGTTTCTCCATTTGAATAGATCTGGCTTTTTTTGATAGTCACCGGCAAATTGCCTCTTATCCTGATGCCAACAAGATTGTTTTGATATATTTTATTATCCTCAATTATGATGGAACTGGGCACCCTTTTACCTGGAACATCTTCGATTATCATGCCGCCGGTCTGCGCCCGGCCAGGCGAAACCAACGAAGCGATGAACACTATACCTACCAGAATGAAAGCTATAAAAAGACAAAATCTATTCACGGACGCACCGTTTACAAAGCGATTCATAAATTACCACCAATTCTTGTCCCAAAAACCCCTCAAACCAAAGTTTAACACAAACTTTTCTGCCCACCCACCTTCCGGTTTTATAAGAGGAATTTGGGCGCCAACGTTCAGTCTAATATCTTTGTATAAAATAAACTGAAAACCAGGTGAAAGGAACAGCGTATGTCCGCTCTTTTCCTCTATGGCGGTTTCAAATTGCGCTTGTCCGCCACTAAACATCGGTCTATCTCGCCCCACGGTTATAGTCTGTGGATGTATGAACGAGTCCCGCCACCGGTAGTTCAATTCCAAAAATGAATTAATATCAGGAGAAAATGGATAGCTGAACGCAAGGTCACAGCGCAGTTCATCGCCTACCCATTCATCGTTCGTAAACCTATACGAAATATTGGAATGAATCGTGAGGGGGGCTTCAAGATATTCTTTTTTTGTGGTAAGGGCTATACCTGGTGTAAAATTAAAACTTCCCGAGCCCAGTGGGACAATGGTATTAAATTGCCCGGCTCTCGTTTCTTCGTCACCCGTGGGAATACTCAGCAGATGAAATAGTGAAATACGTGTATTTCTTGTTTTAAAGAACTGATATTTTGTCAATAAATTGGTGTCGCCGATTCCGGTTACCTTCTCTTCCGCCGAAGCATCAATCTGCATATCAAACCAGATTGTAGACCATCTTGGAAACAGGCCTATGGTAAAATTATCGGTCAGGCCATAACGGAGGTCCAGTACCACTTGCAACACATCAGTACTCCTCTCGTAAGGGAGTGCCGGGCGGAAGGGGTCGGGAAGTCCCCCTACAAACATATCTTCCGACAGGGTTGCCTCCTGAGTCCACCATCTAACCAGAAAACCGGCTGAAAAGATCCCCTTGGGAAGAGCCATACCCGGTTGCCTTGTGAAGATAGGGGAGGACATGGTCTGCAGAAGCGGAAGAAGGAGGTCGTCATACTTGCCTGACAATTTATTTACGTATTGCAGTTTATTCATTGCAAGCCGCGAACCCGGATTGATCTTGAGAGCTCTTTTGTATTGTCCCGCAGCCAGATCATACCGGCCCTGCATTCTATAGACCTCGCCCTGATTAATATATTGCTGGACTAATAACGACCGGTCACCGCGCTGGTCAGTGCCTGGTTCTCTCAGTAGTGACCATTTCTTGGCTTGGTTAAACTCCTCGAGGGCCGACTCATATTCTCCCCGGCTTTTGTATACCTCGCCCAGCCGGTTATGTGCTGCGGAAAAATCCGGGCACAGTTCGATCGCCCTCTGATAATATGCGACCTCCCGTGCGGAATTGTCAGACAGGTTCAATCCCTCATTATACCATTTCCTGGCCTCGTCACAAGCATCGGCCCATGCCGCCTTTTCCGGCTCCGGCTCGATCTCAGCCGCGGTCTGCAGTTCAAGGGTGGCTTCTTCCGCCACTTCTGGCTCCGGCTCGATGACAACCTCTTCTGCAGCTGTCTCATCTGTGGGCCCAGTAGGAGCGGACGGCTCGATCTGAGCCCCGGCCGATCCTGATTGAGCCAGCTCTGGAAATGTATGAGGTTGACGGGCAAAGACAGTTGTATACGATAATACGGCTGCGCAGAGCAATATATAAAAAATCTTTATCAAAACGTTATCTTGACCTTATAAGTATTTCCATCCAATCAATCACGATAATTTGATTCTGCTAAGTTTCAAACTAATTGGATGTGTATTACAACTTTATACAGGATTAATATGAATAATAAATATAAATAATAATTACACTTTTAACTTTCATTAATTTTTTTAAAATTTTTCAAAAAAAATGCTCAGTAGGCAACCTGGCTGTTTTGTAAGACCTGTAGCTTTCCTTCCCTACCTCAAAGCAGGTTTTGACTTTTCAACCTAAGCTAACTCACTGATAATTCATAAATATCACATGCAAAAAATAAGCCTTAATTCAGTTTAAAAAAATTAAAAAATAAATACCAATATTTTCAATATATTGTTAGGTGTCAGTGGTAAGTCGGGCAACTAACACAGGGAATAAATTAGGGATATGTTCTGGAATGGGTTGGGGATATAACCAACGATCTTTATCGAAGAATAAGTTGAAATATATACAATTTTCCAATTTCGACCTTCATGTCGCCTTAATCGATGTCGGAGATGACACGACGGTATTTGACCTGAAACCACATCTCCCATCGTGTGCATACAGGGCCGGACGTCTCTTATCGGTGATGGGTGGCCTAGTCCAGCAAAGCTGGACTCTGTCCAGTACCCCTTAATGCCTTTATTTTCACGGTGCTTGAGGGGTAAATAAGTGCCTTAACGTAATTATTTTATGCAAAAAACCTGAAATTAATTCCTAATGCACTAAAGGCTTGCGCAAACAGGGCAGTGGGGATTTTTCCCTGCCTCCAATTCCTGAAAGCGCATGGTAGAGTAGTCCATGATCAGCATGCGTCCCTTCAAGGTTGGGCCCGAGTTGACCAAATACTTTAATGCCTCAATGGCTTGGAGAGTCCCAGTGGCACAAGCGACAGCGCCCAGCACCGGAATTTCCTGCCGGACAGGGGCCTTGGGAAAGAGACAGGCCAGGCAGGGGGTTTCCGGCGGGTGGAGGAAGGTGATCCGCCCTTCCATTCCCCATATTGCGCCATGAACCATGGGAAT
>JAFDCT010000132.1 GCA_019312695.1 Deltaproteobacteria bacterium
ATGCTTTTTTTATGTTCATTGCTGTTGTAGACAACTTCGATGTGGCTATTGCCGCCCTTTAAATCATGGCCTCTTTTAAGAGCATGGAATTCCTTCGATCCTGGTTTTATTCCTAGACTCTTAGCCAGTGCACCTCAACCTTTCCCTTTGTTATGCCTATATTTCTCAAAAACATAATCAACAGGTCTTCCTGACATCTCACCAAGCCGCAGCATTAAATATGCATCTGCCGGCCCATCTACATTGCTGAGCAGGGCATCAATTTGCACATCGCCAATTTTAAAACGTGTTGCCAGGCGTGCCTTGAAGCCTGATGGGTCAGACTGAGCTTGTATATTGAAACCTTCGATCCACCCAAAATCATTTGCCATTGCAGCTGGTGTAAAAACAAACAAGCATATTGCGACAATAAACAAAATTTTCAAAACTTTCATAACGCCCCCTTATTTTCATTGATATTATTTTTGATTGAGATAGGGAAAATTTCATCTTGTAATGAAAAGCAAAATTTATGCCGCTTTGGGAAAGGAAGGTATCGTATGGACTATCTAAGAACTGAAGGCATAACTGATTTTGAGTAATGTCTTTAAATCTTTGCAAAAATTAGTATTTTCAAAAGAAATTAATTTTTAAACATCAACTTTCTTTGAAATAAAAATTTCTCAAACGAAATAACAAATTGGAAATAAACTTCTCATAATGGCAACAAGGTTTACTTTATTGTTTTATTATCTAAAGAAAATGCAGATGTCTTGCCACAAAAGAAACTTTTTTTTTCGGAAGATGTCGAGTGAAGGTTTGGACAGAACATCTTTATTTTGCCATGAGGTGATACTACTTATGAGATAAATTTCTAATATAAAAAAAGCAGAGTAAATATAAACTCTGCTTAAGGATTTAATAAGAAATTTGATGTTATTATTTCCTGACTGTTATTAAACGAATTTCCTTAGAATTTTGTTAGGCACATGTTTCACCCTTCTTAAATTCTTTCACAATGTATTCTCTAAATTCGGGTGTGTCTTCATATCCATGAACCTTTACACCATGATCAACTACGGCTTCTAAAAGTTCTTCTTGGGTATCTGCAGAAAGAGCCACGGTACATTTAACATCGCCAGGATAATTCCTACAATCAATGCAATAGCGTTCCATGATATAACCTCCAATAAATATATGTTAAATAGTTTAACTTTCTTGTTTAAAAAACTAAGCACGATTAATTATTCGGCAATGGGTATAAGTACCACGATGTGGCAATCAAGACAGGGGGGGGGCAGAACATTAGATTTCTTGCCACAATCTTAAGTTTTACATCATAAAATCTGGCTCAATATATCCACTGACAATCTTGATACATCAGGAATCATTCATAAGTTTCAATTAATAGACAGCAGATCTTTATAGTAGATGACACCCTGCATATTAAATAAAAAAAGTCCCATGAAGGAGGGTGCTTTGAATAGGTCCTTTCTGCTTGACACTGTCAGACACATCAGCCGAAACCTTGACGAATAGAAAACGCGTTACTCCGGGATTGATTTTGGCTGCTTAATACAACTGTCGCATTTCTTAAAATCAAGTCTATTCGTTTTGAGGTAGTGACTGAATGAATCGAGCAAGCTATCTTCTTTTCGAGGACAGGCGTTGACATACTCCAGAAAGGCAACAAACCTTGCGAGGGTATCCTCATCTACTGCATGCTCCATCCGACAGGCGGCCTTATCCGCTTTTTCCGCTTCTATTTGCAGGACATTCCTGAGAAAGTCATTGAGGACCAAATGTCTTCTGTGAACTATTTCCGCAATTTTTTTACCTTCTGAAGTCAGGGTAATAAAACTATAAGGGCTATAATTTATCAGGCCTTTTTCCTTAAGAGCCTTCAAGGCTCCGCTGACCGTCCCTCGCTGGAGGTTCAACTCATCGGCAATATCCTTGGCACGGGCAACCTTGTTTGTTTTCTCAAGATTTAGGATAGTCTCAAGGTAGTTTTCCATACTTTCTGAAAGATTAATCTGCTCGCTCATAATCCCTCCTTTTTATAAAGTCTAACAGTCCATACAAGATAAGTCAAACAGCAAAAAATTAGGTAAACCTTAAAATAATGTTGACACCTAAGTAAAGTTTGCTTATCCTAACTTTGGGCAAAGGAGAATTATTATGCGAAAAGAAATTCCTATGAGACAGATGAAAGACAACCAGTCTGCGACTATCAAAGCAGTTAAAGCTAATGGCGAGATGGGGCGGCGCATACGTGATATGGGATTAATACCAGGCACAAAAATTAAAATTCAAGGAAGAGCCCCCCTGAAGGACCCCGTTGCCTTGCGGGTAATGGGATTTACCCTGACACTGCGTAACAGCGAAGCAGATTTTATTGAAGTGGCGGTAGAATAATCATGTCAGCAGCAACATTTGCCCTGGCGGGAAATCCCAATTCCGGCAAAACGACCCTTTTTAATTCACTTACTGGCGGCAACCAGCACGTCGGCAACTACCCCGGCGTGACCGTTGAAAAGAAAGAAGGATATTGCCTTTACAAAGGACAGAAGATAAAGATTGTTGATATCCCGGGCACCTATTCCTTGACCGCTTACTCCCTTGAGGAAAAAGTGGCTCGGGATTTCCTGGTCAATGAAAAACCCTCCGCAGTTATAGATATTATTGACGCCTCCAACCTGGAAAGAAACCTCTACCTGACCCTGCAATTCATGGAAATGGGCGTGCCGGTCATCCTCGCCTTAAACATGATTGATGTTGCAAAGAAGCGTGGAGTACATATCAATACTGAAAAACTTTCACAGTTATTCGGTGTTCCTGTAGTAACAACGGTTGCCCGGC
>JAFDCT010000133.1 GCA_019312695.1 Deltaproteobacteria bacterium
ACTTCGGTCTCAATGTTGTCTTGACCGGATACAGCAGCTGCTCTTATCCAGTAATAAAGTGGTTTTATCTCATTATGCATAAAAAAAGGCCTGACATTTATAACCTGGCAGGGAATACCTCTACGCTCAAGCGCTTCACGGATAGATTCAGCCTGCTGAGACAAACGATAGAGTACCGCAAAATCCTTGAAGCTTCTTTCTCCTTCCTTCCCGCTCTCTTCACTTCGGCCGGAATTGATTGAAAAATGGCTGATGCCTCCCATCAATTCTTCAATGCGCTGGACAATAAACTCAGCTTCAGCTTGAGGTGATGCGGCCTTAGATAATTCAATGGTGCCTGATTCGTCCTGAATATCAGTAATGAGCTTTGTTGCATATTCTGTTTCCGGATCATGGTTTTTACCAATAACAGAAGCAGCAGCCTCGAGAATTTTTCGTGCAGAACGGTAATTTCTTATTAGAAATATGGTTGCAGCACCGAATTCATGAATGAAGAGATGAAAGTATTCCGGACTGCTGCCTCGAAATCCATAAATTGCCTGGTCTGGATCACCAATAGCAAAAACAGAACTCTTTTGCGCCAACAACCGTACAAGTTCATATTGATTTCTGTTCAGATCCTGAAACTCATCAATAAAAAGATATTTGAGTCCGGCGGTGGTTTCCAGAAAAAAATCCCTGTTATTATTCAGGCGAAAAACAACTTGCGGAATAAGACCACTCAGGTCAATACCATTTCTCTTATCAAGTTCTTTAAGATAGGCTTGCACCCGGGGCTGAATCTCCTGATCAATGTTTTCTTCTTTTTTTATACTGATATTATCATAGTAGGAGACTATCTCCTGTTTAATCAGTTGCAATTCTTCTGATGACAGGGAATGAAACAATCTCTTAAGTATCTTATCCCGCTGCTCTTCACCCACAACTACCAATTCTTTATCCTGCTGCCGCAGAAGCTGAAGACAGAAGGCATGAAAAGTACCGATAAAAAGTTCTTCCAGGCCAACTCCTGTCAAAGAGCTTAGTCGTTCCCGCATTTCTTCTGCAGCCCGGTTGGTAAATGTTATTGCAGTGATATTCTGAGCCTGCGCAAAGTTTTCTTTCAACAGTCTTTCTATCCTGGCAACAAGGGTAAAGGTCTTGCCGGTCCCAGGTCCGGCGGTTACTACAATGTGCCGGGCATCTGAGACAACAGCTTTACGCTGCTCTTCGTTGAGTGACTTATCAAGAATTTTTGCACTGTTTTCTATCTTTACAGGACTAAATTGAAATAAAGACGGTTTGTGTTGGCCAGCACTCTTTTTTTTCGGTACTGCTTTATTGAAAAGTGCATATTGTCCTATTAGTTTCTGAAGTTCGCCCTGATCAAAAACCTTAATAACGCCAAACTCTCCATCAAAACCGGCTTTTCGGATAACCTTTCCGCTGCGGATACGTTTCACAGCCTCTCCCAGTATAGGGGAATAACGTTGACTGATCTCATCCAGCGAAACATTGAGCAGAATATTGAACTCTGAATCAAACATCCTGACAAGTTTGCCGTATTCATGTAAAACTGACTTGGTTTGCGGTCCTTTGGCGTAAATTTCACTGAGAACCTCAACAAGTGGTATGAGACTGTAGAATCCTGGAGAATTGGAAGGGTAAAGGGGAGTTTCCCTGTCAGCCAGTTCCATAACCCTGTGCATTACGCCAATGGTTAGCGGTTTAGTGCAGACGGGGCAGACGGCGTCAATTTTCCTTGTTTCCTGAGGCGTCAGGTTAATGGAGCATTTTCGATGACCGTCATTATGGTATTTGCCTTCTTCAGGAAAAAATTCAATAGTTCCCTGAAACCCGCCAACAGCAGGATTTTTCAGCGAATCCCGCATAGCGAAAAAATTAAAACCGCAGGTGAAAAGATTAGCTTCCCTGCCAAGCTTTCCGGGTGAATGGCAATCTGAATTGGAAATAAGGGTAAATCTGTCCAGAGCCGAAACCAGACGATTCATATCAGGATCTGATGACAGGCCGGTCTCAAGGGCAAAAATATACTTACGCAAGTCCTCAAAACACTCTTCAATCGAATCAAAACCCGACTTGGAGCCAAACAGGGAAAACCATGGGGTCCAGATATGGGCCGGCACGAGAAAGCCATCCGGTGCCAGTTCCAATACAATTTCCAGCAGGTCACGTGCGTCAAGTCCAAGGATAGGCCTGCCGTCCGATTCAATATTGCCAATACTGGCAAGACGGGAGTTAATCCTGGTCGCAGAATCAAAATCAGGGACAAAAACAATATTATGAATTTTTCTCACCCTGCCCTGTTTTTTGTAAATCGAACTGATTTCTGCGGTAAGAACAAAGCGGCAGGACCGGGCTTTTTTAGTTACATCAATCTCCAGAATCTCCGGAATTTTTATGTCTTTGAGTTTGAAAAATCCAGGCTCTGCGGGCTGCAGGGTTTCACGCAGCTGTCGAAACCAGCCGGGGTGGGTAAAATCACCTGTACCGATGACATCAATCCCCTTTACGGCACTCCAGGCAGCCAATCCGACCAGATCGCTCGATTTGCTCGTAGCCCTTGAAAAAGGAGAATGGATATGCAGGTCAGCTATGTATCGCAAAACTTAAGCAGATATTTTGCTTTTCCGTGCAGCTTCCTGAAATGATGTTTCAAGACAGATGCTTGAAAGTTCTGCTATTCCTCCTTTTTTTTGTTCATCTATGATCACGGCAGGATATGAATTCATAAGAAATTTTGATAATAAAAGCGCTTTCTCCCCCGTAATCCTGAGCTAATATATTCTGCACAAGGCCAAAAGATAAAAATTTACAAAACACTGCATCATACAGTTGCTGAAACATACCGTTATCCTGGTGGAATTATCTTTTAGACACGTAATGGATGTTAATTTTTATAGTTTTGCTGACCAATCTGCAAGGTATATATTTTTAGCAAATTAAAATAGCTGATTTGGAAAGATATTCAGCTTGCAATGATCTCCCATAACAGGGAATTTATTCACCGCAACCATTTTAGAAAATAATTAGGAGTTATACTGTCCCGAGGTATAGGAGCCGAGCCAAACAGTCCAGAGGCCTATATCTGGTTTTTAAAAGGTGCTGAGCAGGACTTTGTCGATTCGCAGTTCAACCTCGAATTATTGCTGTCGCAAGGTGAAGGGAAAAACATGCCTCAGCATTTTAGCTTGGCTGATATGTGGTTTGAGATCGCGGCCCAGAACGGCATACTGAAAACAAGAAACAGCCTGGTGCTCCTTGCCAGACACATGCGGGAGGGGCAGCAGATGACCGAGGCTAAATTACAGGCTCCGCATATGGCTCGCAAAACATGGCTTCAGCAAGTATACTTTTGTTATGTTTAAAAACTACCCCGCAGTTCTTCAGCCAGTTCTTCAGGTGGCGTTATAATCAACTCTGACTGCAGCAGTTTCTGGAGAAAATAGTCGTCATTGCGGTAGTTGGGATATAGATTCTGCCGGGTAATAATTTTGAGGAGGCCCCTAAAACCTACATTATTACGATTCTTACGTACAGAGTAGAGGGCATAATTGTAACTGAGGTGTCCCAGTGTTTCATAATATGTCAGGACTTTTGCAATACCTGACGACAGGTTCTGTAGGTCTTCTCCAGAGAGATCATCAAGATCACCGAGGTTTTCATGGATCGCCATAACCTCATTGTTTCCCAAGGGCGAGAAAGGCGTAAGCCAATGCCACCTGCCTGTTCGTCCAATATAACGGGAACCGTCCTGCTCTTCTGATATGAGATCATCAAAATAGGATGTCCCGTGGTCTTGAAGCCAGCGCCTGCCTGCCTCAAGCATTCTGGCCTGATATGAATAAGGCAGAGGTGTGGCTATCATCTGCAGATGGGGATGAACAAGACTTGCACCAGCAGGAAAAAGATAATTGGCGGTAACCGCTGCAAAAGCAACATCAGGGTCTTTTTCGCAGGCAATGCGGTTAAATTGCTGGGCAGCAAGAAAGCCGTCAACTATAAGTTCCGGTATAAACTCGGAAAGTTTCAGAAAATGTGCGTCACAGA
>JAFDCT010000134.1 GCA_019312695.1 Deltaproteobacteria bacterium
ACACCAAGTGATTCAACTACATCTTTAACGGAAGCCTTTCGGTCAAAATCATACACAAAGGCGGGTTCAATGCGATACTTCTTTTTGAGCAATTCCCGGAGATAACCCTGGAAAATAAATGTTACAGCTGTCATTTTCAATATTGAGAAAAATTCTTAATATACTCCTTGCTATTCTCGTAAAAACCTTATAGGTACTTAACTCAATTAGAAACAAAAAAATTAAATTGTATATGAAATTGCAGTACACGAAAGATCAAACCAAATTAATTTTCAAGCTTTAAATGACTTGGACATTTGGTGAAGCAGGATGGCAACAAGTGACAGAAGGATAATCCAGCGTTTTCCTGTGGACTTCAGAGTGGATTTCATCCATGCCGGGGATTATATGATTTCCTGCAGTAAAAATATTTCCATGGATGGCATGTTCATAAACACCAGCACTCCAGCTCCTGTGGGTACCCATGTGAACCTGATATTTCCTGGTGAAGGTAGCCATGAAGTGGAGGTTGCTGCACTCGTAGTCTGGAACAGGGAAGAAAGCAGCTATCAGAAACCGGGCATGGGCGTCCAGTTTCTTTCTCCCCTTCCGCAGACAGTAAAAAAAGGTTTCTTCAGAGATATTGACCGGATTGTGATACTGAGCGAGAAGGGAGTTTCCTCCTAAGAAACGGGCCCGTTTTACCAGGGTAATCTACTTTTCTGGTACTGACAGGCATTCTACGCCAATCGTTCGGCTAGTTTCTCCATCACAGCACCAAACGTCCCTTCCAGCGCAACTGCGGCTATGTCTTGCAGGACAGGCTTCCTGTTTATCTCAATAATTTTCCCGCCCTTGTTATAAACGATAAATGGTATACGGGCTGCCGGTTGCACCTGGCAGGAAGTGCCGGCCACAAGCAGCAGGTCAACCGAGGCCAGCATCTGCTCTGCATGATTCAGGACCGCTTCGGGTATGCGTTCATCATAGAAAACAATATCCGGCTTGAGAATGGCGTTGCAGGATGTGCAATACGGAGGCAACGCACATCCTTTTACAAAAGCAAGGTCATAGCTGTCGCCGCATGAAAGGCAGGAGAATGAATTAAGTGCACCATGGAATTCAATAACATTTTTACTGCCGGCCTTCTGATGCAGACCGTCTATATTCTGGGTGATGATGCCGGATAACAACCCCTGTCGTTCAAGGATGGCAAGCGCGTTATGGCCCTTGTTCGGTTTTGCATCAATGAAATCCAGAAGGCTGGCAAGCATTTGCCATACTTTTTGAGGATTTGCTTTAAAAGCCCCCAGTGTTCCGTATTCAATCGGATCATAGCGCGACCACAGGCCATTTTTGCCGTGGAAGTCCGGAATGGAACTTTCAGTGCTCGCTCCCGCACCGGTAAGTGCCACAGCATTTCGTGACTTCCTAAGAAGATCAACAGCTTTTTTTATGAGATCCTCTGTCATAGTGAGAGTGCTTAATTGTATTTTCTTTTTCTTTTTTCCCTGAAGCCGCATATCTTGTTACAAAACTGTCTGATTACAGAAAAATATAGTTCTCCGGCACTGGCGATAATGGAATTATGCGAAGCTCCCGGCACAATCTGAAGTTCCTTTATCCTGGCCGGAGACTGGGCCTGGAGAATTGCGGCTGAATTTACCGGGATTATTTCATCATACTGGCCATGAATGATAAGGGTAGGCTTGTCAACAGAGGATATCTTGCGGACATTGCGAAAACCATCCTCTTCAGAAATTCCCAGATCTTTAACATCAACTCCAAGAGTCATCAGCAGGGGGAGGGTAGTGGCAAAGCCGCTTTCGATTATGAGTCCGTTAATGTCAGCAGTATGGCTCGCAGCCAGTTCAATGGCAGCAGCAGACCCGAGAGAGCGACCCATTATGAGAAGCGGTCCGGTGTGCTCCGATGCGGCAAGCCAATTTTGCGCAGCAGCAAATACTACATGTGAGTCCTGCAGCATAGCGGTAACAGTTGGGACTCCGCTGCTTCTGCCGTAACCCCGGTAATCGGCGACCAGAAAATTCATGCCGAATTTTGCATAAAAAGGTCCGATCTGATCATAATCACTGACAATTTCACCGTTGCCGTGAAAAAAAAGAATGTTCGGGTGTTCCTTGGCCGACAGATGGAACCGGACATGCAACTCTGCTGTCTCATCGACAGTAATGAAATTATCAACGACATTGGGCGGAACAGGAAGATTTTCATCTTCCGGCCGCGGGTGAAATATTGCCCCAAGTACTTCCAGCTGGTCAAGTTTGCTGTAATCATATGATGTTTCGGCCATATTATTCTCCAGGTTTGCATGAAATAAAAACAAAAGATGGTTATATTTTTCTTGCAAATTTTTATAAATTTTACTGACTGTCATTTATACACCAACTTTAAGAAGTATGAAGAGAAATTTCATGATTAATTGTCTGCCATGAAAAAACAGTGGGAAAAGCTTTATGCGGAATTCTCCATCGGTGATATAAGTTTTTTTATACTCCGGCTTGCAACAATTCTCGGCGGTGTTTTGTGGCTCAGCCTGGCACCACTTTCATCGGCAGAGTCAACCAAGCTGATCAAGGCCCTGATCGCATTTTCGACCTACAGTATCTTTCTCTACCTTTTCATCCTGAGCAGAATTGCGCGCCCGGCTACCATTTATGTTGTTTCTCTTGTACTTGATCTCTTTTTTGTGTTTTCCCTGGTCAACCTTCATCCTGATTTCAGCAACAGTTTTTTTCTCGGCTACTATATGCTGACAGCGCTGCATTCCTTTTATTTTGGCATCGGGTTCGGACTGATCGTGGCACTTGTTTCCTGTCTGCTCTATTATTTGAATATTCATTTTCTTATAGGC
>JAFDCT010000135.1 GCA_019312695.1 Deltaproteobacteria bacterium
AAACAGGAAGCAAAACATTTTTCTATGATAGCTGAAATTTCTTGTAAAATTCCATTGGTAACTGATATAACTCCCTACTTAAAAGCGTCAGTCTCATGGCAGCATAATTAAAGGATCTAAGCTTGAACATTTTGTATCTATCTGCGGTAATTTTTCAGTCCGCGGGATTATAGGAGTGCGAGATTCATGAAGAAAAAGACCAACCTGTTGTTATGCCTGGTGTGTATTGTTCTACTGTTCACCAAGATCGGTTTTGGAGCCGACGAGGAAAAATCAAAAGGTGATGCTGAAACAAAACCGCAGGGACCGCCGCCTGCCTTGGTGGAAGTGGCACAGATCACCCAGGGCGATGCAGAACCAATGGTGGAATTTGTGGGCACAGTGTATTACGCCCGCAAATCAGATGTTGCTGCGGAAGTGGAAGGTATTGTTGAGCAGGTATTTTTTGAAGAGGGCTATCACGTTATAAGAGGAGACTCTCTGGCAATTTTAAGTTCAGATATTCTTGATACTGCCATAAAGGCCACCCGGGCAGATTATGAATTGGTCCTGGTCGAACTGGAGCAGGCCCAAAAGGAGCTGCAAAGGAGGGAACCGCTTTATAAGGAGGGTTCTGTTTCAGAATCAGCCTATGATGAATACTTTTTCAAAAGCAAAATGCTGGAAAACAGATCTTTGTCATTAAAGGCATCTCTGGAAAGATTGCTGCTGGAAAAGAAAAAAAAGAACATACAGGCCCCCTTTGACGGCATAGTGGTCCGGAAAAATGCCGAAAAGGGAGAATGGGTTGACGATGGCGGCACCGTGGCCGTTATTGCTGATGACAGTATGGTGGATATCGTAGTGAATGTCCCGGCCGGAATTCTTAAATATCTGGAGCCGGGAAAAAAGATAACAGTGAAAAATGACAGCGCCACATTCACCGGGGATTTTCTCAGTTTTGTGCCAAAGGGTGATATTGCCACAAGGACTTTTGATGTAAAAATTCGGATGCAGAATTCCGCCGGCCTGATAGAAGGCATGGAAGCAAGGGCCATGGTGCCTGCGGCAGAAAAAATGACAGGACTCAAGGTGCCCCGGGATGCCCTTATTGACAGATTTGGCCAGAATGTCATCTGGCTGGCTAAGGATTCGACAGCCAAAATGGTACCTGTGCAGGTGATTGGCTATGACTCCATGCAAGTTGGTGTGGTTGGGCAGGGTCTTGAAGCCGGGGACATGGTAGTTGTAAAAGGAAATGAAAGGCTGCGTGAAGGCCAGCCTGTGCGTATAGGTAACAAATAGTACGGTTTTTAAGTATGGACATTGTTAGTTTTTCGATAAAAAAGCCGGTCACCATATTGGTCGGCATAATTCTGGTAATCCTTTTCGGTGTCATAAGTCTGCAGACACTTCCGTACCAGCTCAGTCCTACGGTGGTGGAACCGGTTATTACGGTTACAACGACCTGGCGCGGGGCAACGCCCTATGAAATGGAGCGCGAAATTATTGAAGAGCAGGAAAAGACCCTCAAGGGCATCCCCGGTCTTACTGAAATGGAAAGCGAGGCTTTCAACGGTCAGGGCTCGATTTCTCTGACCTTCAAGCTTGGCACCAATGTTGATGATGCCCTGCTGCGTGTTTCCAATAAGTTAAATGAGGTCCCCTCCTATCCTGAAGGGGTGGACAAACCAATCATCAACGCCACAGGAGCTGCCACATCACCGGTCATCTGGATAATCCTCAAGGCAAACGAGACCAATCCAAGGCATATAGAAACCTACCGGACATATTTTGAAAATGAAATCCGCCAGCATTTGGAGCGTGTTGAAGGCGTAGCGGACCTTTTTATCGGCAGCGGTGTGGACGAGGAGATGCATATTATCGTCCGCCCTCAGCAGCTGGCCGCCTATGGTTTGACGATCAAGGATGTCATAAATGCGGTCAGGGGTGAGAACATCAATGTCTCGGCAGGTAACCTGGGGGTCGGCCGGCGTGATTTCAGGATCCGCACCACCGGTGAATTTAAATCAGAGAAGGATATTACCGCTGTTGCCCTGGTTTCAACCGGCGAGAAAAGGGTGACACTGGGAGATGTCGCGCAGGTAAAACATGGTTACAGCAAGCGCGAAAGCACGGTTATCCATAACAACAAAGGTGGTATTGCAGTTGGTATCAAGCCTGAGCCAGGGACAAATATCCTGGAGATGACCGAGCGGGTGGAAGAGGTTGTACAATGGCTGAACGCTGAGAAGCTCACACCACTGGGTATAAGTTTTGAATGGGTCTATGATCAGCGGCGTTATATAAACAGCGCCATAGACCTGATCAAGCAGAATATCCTCATCGGGGGCATGCTTGCCGTGATCGTGCTTCTCATTTTTCTGCGCAGCATCAGATCAACACTGGTGGTGGCCACCTCTATACCCATCAGTATTGTCGGGACTTTTATCTTCATGAAGGCCATGGGCCGCAATCTCAATGTTGTCAGCCTCGCCGGCATTGCGTTTGCTGTCGGTATGCTGGTGGACAATGCCATTGTGGTTATTGAAAATATTGACCGGCACCGCAAGATGGGCAAAGCCCCATTTGAGGCGGCATATGACGGGACACGCGAGGTGTGGGGTGCAATCATCGCCTCAACTCTGACAACAGTTGCGGTATTTCTCCCGGTTGTTTTCATCCAGGAGGAGGCGGGCCAGCTTTTCCGCGATATAGCCATCGCGGTTGTCGGCGCCGTTTCCTTGAGCCTGATCGTATCCATGACGGTTATCCCAATGTTTTCCTATAAGCTTTTCTCCGTATCAGCCGGGAAAGTCAAAAAGAGAGAAGGGGTTTTGTCCCGTACCGGTGGTAAATTGGCCGCATCGCTGATGCACGTTGTTTCAATGGCCACCAAAAACTGGGCTACCAGGATCGGGACGGTTGCGCTGCTGATTCTGCTGGCAGTCGGTTCGGTCATGGTGCTTATGCCTCAGACAGACTACCTGCCGCAGGGCAACCGAAATTTTGTCCTGAGCATCCTGGTGCCGCCGCCCGGTCTGTCACAGCAGGAAAGGCAGGATATCGGTGAGAAGCTATTTGACATGGCCGCACCACACCTTAAAAAAGAACACGATGGTTTTCCGGGCATCCTGAATATGTTCTATGTGGGAAGGGAGTCTCTTATGCTCTTCGGTGCCATGGCAACCGACTGGGACAGGGCTGCAGACTTGCTGCCCCTGTTCAGGCGCATGATTTATTCCATCCCCGGCATGTTCGGTGTTTCCATGCAGGTCGGTATTTTTCAAAGCAGGATCGGCAGAAGCCGGACAGTTGATGTTGATATAAGCGGTAATGATCTTGACCAGATAGTCAAGGTTGCCGGCATGATGTTCGGTGCTGCCAAGCAGACTATGCCGGACACCCAGGTTCGCCCCATTCCATCGATTGAGTTGAGCTATCCCGAGGTAAAAATAATACCGGACCGTGAACGATTGAAGGCCAACAATATGAGTGGGGCCGATCTAGGTATTGCCCTTGATGTCCTCATGGACGGCAGAATTATTGGCGACTTCAAGCAGGAAGGTAAAAAAACTATCGACCTGGTCCTTAAAACAGATGATGATACCATCGCAACCCCCGAGGCTTTATACGAGTCCATGATAGCAATGCCGGGAGGCAAGGTGGTGCCTGTTTCATCCCTGTCTGCTCTCGAGCGCACTACGGGCATGACGCAGATCCGTCATCTTGAAAGGAGCAGAACCGTGACCCTGCAGATGACACCGCCGATGGATGTTCCGTTGCAGACGGCAATGGAAGAAATTGAAGCAAAAATTATAAATCCGGTTCGGGAGAAAGGGTTTCTGAAGGGACTCAATGTCAGGATGAGCGGTGCGGCAGATAAACTAACGGAAACAAGGGAAGCCCTTAAATGGAATTTCGTCCTGGCCTCAGCCATTGCCTATCTGTTGATGGCCTCACTCTTCGGTAACTTCATATATCCTCTTATCATCATGCTGACTGTACCGCTGGCGGGCGCCGGTGGTTTCATCGGTTTAAAGCTTCTCAATCTTTTAAGCTCCAAGCCGCAGCCCATGGATATACTCACCATGCTGGGCTTTGTCATCCTGATAGGCATAGTGGTAAATAATGCCATACTCATTGTGCACCAGGCCTTGAACAATGTGCATTACCATAAAATGGACTACCGGGAGGCGGTGCTCGAATCAACCAGGAGCAGACTGCGTCCCATCTATATGAGTGCCACAACCAGTATATTCGGCATGCTGCCGCTGGTATTGTTCCCGGGATCGGGCTCAGAACTTTACCGCGGCCTCGGCAGTGTTATTCTTGGAGGAATTGCCGTTTCAACCATTTTTACGGTTTTTATCATCCCTTCGATTCTCATTTTTGTGATCCGCATGGAGAAACCAAAAGAGGATTAAAGCAGGCGAAAAAAGATTAAAAATATTTCCTGGCTTCTCATAATTATTGAAGTCGTGCCGCATCA
>JAFDCT010000136.1 GCA_019312695.1 Deltaproteobacteria bacterium
TACTCTCCCGGAATTTATTCAGAGCATCGTCCTGCATGAAAACAATGATAACCCGCACTGACTGGGCTCCGGCCAGAAAGCCGAAGGAGGCAGCAGCCGTGCTGTAATAATCCACCGTTTCCCCTCCAATGCGCAGGGCACCCTCACCGTATGAACCACCAACAACAAAGCCAGCTTTTATAACTCTGGGAAATGCAAGAACACCTTTGGCAGATTCCAAAAATTCCTTGCCGCCCTTGATATCCTTTGTAAACTGCTCTAGGGCCACGTCAACACCGGTATCAATTTCCTTTGCTGTCCCAATAGGCTGGTCCGTGGTGGCCGGAGCCTTTTCCTCGGCTGCCTCACTTGCCTCCTCAGCTTTTTCTACTTCTTCCCCCTTCATTTCAACAGCTTGTTCCTCGGCTGCCTCACCTGCCCCCTCAGCTTTTTCTGCTTCTTCCCCCTTCATTTCAACAGCTTGTTCCTGAACCACCGGGGCTGGTTGCTCCATTGTTTGCTTTGTTTCAGGTGGCGCTTCAACTTTCTTTTCTTCTGGTTTGCTGCACCCACTAATCAAAATTGAAACGAAAAACAAAACTCCAAATCCGCAAATTATTCCTTTCTTCATGGTAACCCTCCTTTAAGACGACACGGTAAAAAAATTAATCGGCAAGACAAGTTTTATCTTACTGTTCTAAAGTGGTAACTTATGTGAATTATGTCAATAAAATAATTATGATTATTAACCTAATAATGCTGCGATTTAAACAAATATTGAATTACGGTGTATATTTTTAATTTTGGCTAGTTAATCATTCAATTTAGCTTTGCTTGGTCGCCTTAATTTAAACTTGTGCAATAAAATAGGCTTAAATGATGATCTAATACTTGGCAGGAACTCTTGAGAACTTAGAGGACGCTTTTCAATTTCATAACCACACTGGTGACATATGTTTTTTTTATAGGAAAGCGAAATTAAGCAATTGGGGCATATCATCATGACCATTTGGCTTCTCCACAGAATAAAACTAAATAAATAATAGCCCCAAGCATCCTTAGTGGGCACATCTGCCATCATATAAAACCGACCCAATTATTTATATAAGGTCAGAGATTTTATACTTTCAAAGTGTAAAAAAAACCGAGTATGAGCTAAATATAAAATGACAATCATCATTAGGTCAACAAAAATTAAACCTTTAATTTTCCTTGATCGGAACGGCATCAAAATTTTCTTTGACATCGGGCACATCACCACATTCGGAGCAACTTCACCTTTCTGATGGTCGACTCCTATAATGCTGGAAAGATGGAGCATTTCTTCATTCTTTGAAAAGACCGATGTGAAAACAGCTTTGGCCGCTGGCATCTCCAACTATAAGGAGGTCGGACCAATTGAGAGGCAGAAAAGCAGCATATGAGGGGAAGAGGGATATAAACGTGACAAATAATAAAAGTATAACTGTACACCTAAAAGGCCCTTCCCGGTGACATGGGAGGGGCCCTTGTTATATATACCAAGTATTACTATTAACCAGCTAATCAATAATTTCTTGAGGGTACACTTTACTTACTTGCTGTAATCTTTTGGACTTGTTTCGTATCTTCCGGTTTTGTTTTAGTAGGAATCTTTATCTCCCTCAGGGCTTCCCTGCTCTGAGAAATCTTCACTTCAACCTTGGCTCCTTTTGAAATAGAGATATATTCTTTATAAAATATTTCTCCTTTCCCAACAGAATTCGGCCCTATCTCGATTTCATTACCCTCAAGTTTTCCATTAAATTCACCATCGATGAAAATTTTACCTACTGCCTGTACTTCTCCACCATTGAACTTGCCAGTTATTTTAACATCCTTCCCTGACATGATGTTTCCACTATTCAGTTCACCCTCGATATCAACACTGCCCTCTTTTGTTTCAATATTACCCTTGCAGATTCCTTTTATCATGATGTTTGATCCTTGTGTCGAAGTTATATTACCTTCTACATCTCCGCTCAGTTCAAGATCACAGGCGATATTAATATCTCCTAACAGTTTGCTTCCCTTTAAGATTTTATTCACACTTGAATTTGATACAGCTGATTCTGAAGGTCGTATTGGGACATCTTTTGGAACATTTGCCGAATTTTCATTTTGTTCAATATTTTTATTCCTGCTGTCAGTCGTTTTATTTTTTTCAGTATCAGCCACCAGCCCGGCATAGGTCTTTTTATTAAACATTCTGTCCCCCCTTTTTTATTGTGGTTGAAAGGCAAATAATTATTTTTTTAGGTTTTCGTTCAAAATCAGCCTTATCAATTTGGCCCGAATCCTTATTTATGAATATTTTTTTTCAAAACAGGCCCTCAGAAAAAAGCTGCTTCAAATAATCTATTATTAATCAAACTAACATACCAAAATAGAAACTATTTCAGCACAAAATGGAAGTTATGATTTTTTATGGACACCATAACTAAAAGATGAGTCTATACAGTTTAGGTTCATAACAGCAAATGCAACTCGTGTAAGTCTAATTCTTTTAGCTGAAGATAATATACTTTTTTAAAAGTCCATATTGCTTGCCACAATGGTGACTGCTTAGAAGATGTTTGGCAGTTATTATTGCCAGTGGACAATATAATTGGTAATTATTTTACCTAATCAAGAGCGAATAGGTAACAGAAAGGCCAAAGTTATTTTGCTAGTTGAACAGGGAGACAATCATGGCTAGTAAGCAAAAAATAAAGAAACCGTTATGGACTAAGAGTAATTTTCAGAATAATTTTGATTTATGTTCATTGCTTGATGAAACCCCAACAGGAAAGCAAGTTATTAGCAAATATTTTTCAGGTGTGTGGGACATTTTCAAACTGAACGACATTTGCAAAACTTATCTCATTCGGAAAAACAAAGAAATATACGCACCAATTGCGAGTAAAGTCAGTGACTGCCTGAATAAAATTGCTGATGTATTTGCTGTACTGCAAGAAACCACATATCCTCTTTATTTGCTAAAAATGAACTTTAGTAAGGTTGCTTTAGATGCAGATGGACCTCTTGCTGGCAATCTAAGGAAAACTTCCAACTGGTTCAATTCCAAAATTTATGAACTTGAAAATAACCAATTAGATTATGAAACATTGCAATTAAGCACCACTGTTGTTCGAGAAGCTGCCAAAGAGTTTTCAGAAGAACTAAAAAGAGAAGACAGGGCCCAATTTGCTGAAAGACGCCTTATCGTTGACATTGCCGAACTTTATCAGAATATTCATGGTGAATGGCCATTACGGGAATTGCCACTTGTAGAATCAATAGGTCCTTTGGATGAGATTATGACTATTCTTGGTGGTATTCTTGACTGTGGCCCCCTTACAAAACTCATAAGAGATTTTGATAATGATTTACGGCAAAGACTCAGAAAAGAACAAAATCGCAAGCAAATACGAGAAAAGAGAAAAGGTTCTAAATACTTAATAACAATTTGATAATTCTACAATATCGGCTTTCAGGTGTTTCAGTTTGATTTCTGCTCAGGCTTACCTTTGAAACAATCAACTCTAAACGGACTAAATTAAGCGGAAAATTCAACTTGCTGATAAACCATAATCACTCAACTTCTCTATATATAATAAAAATACAACATTGCAATCACGACCGTAATATATATTATGGTCATGCCAGAACCGACCCTCACATAGTCGACAGGCTTATAACCGCCTGGCCTCATGATTAGGGCATTTACCTGATGGGTCGGCAGGACAAAAGTATTTGACGCTGCAATACCAACTGTTAAAGCCGCAATCTTCGGA
>JAFDCT010000137.1 GCA_019312695.1 Deltaproteobacteria bacterium
CGCCGCCGAGATCAAAGACGGCGATCTTCTCTTCGCCTTTCTTGTCAAGACCATAAGCCAGAGAAGCTGCGGTCGGCTCATTGATGATACGCTGCACATTCAATCCTGCAATCCGGCCGGCATCCTTGGTTGCCTGGCGCTGGCTGTCGTTAAAATAGGCTGGAACAGTCACAACGGCATCAGTGACTTTCTCGCCGAGATACTCTTCGGCAGTCTGCTTCATCTTGGTGAGAACCATGGCTGAGATTTCGGCAGGAGTATATACTTTACCTTCAACTTCCACAGCAGCCTCACCGTTTTTGCCCTCAACAATTTTAAAAGGGCTTACCTTGACCGATTTACCCACCTCAGGATCGGTAAACTTCCGACCAATCAAACGTTTTATAGCGTACAGTGTTCTGGAAGGATTGGTGACAGCCTGACGTTTAGCCACCTGACCAACCATTCGCTCTCCACCATCAGAAAAGGCCACCACTGATGGTGTTGTCCTGTTGCCTTCAACATTGGCGATAACCTTTGGGTCCCCCCCTTCCATGACAGCAACACAAGAGTTTGTGGTGCCCAGGTCAATTCCGATTATCTTACTCATTCTTAAATTCTCCTTTTTATATCAATATCTGTCAGTTTTTCATAAAACAGCAGCAGCTGTTGTGTTTACCTTTTAGAGAAGAAATCTTTTACAAACTACAATGTGCACGATCTTTTTATTGTCAAGCCCCTGATTCTGTCGGTTTGGAAACAATAACCTTTGCCGGTCGCAGAAGCCTGTCCTTATAAAGATAGCCTTTCTGGAACTCCCGCAACACCATGTTAGGTTCAATCTCTTCAGTTTCCTCCATGGCGAGTGCTTCATGAATATTAGGATCAAAGGGCTGGCCAATAGATTCTATTGCCTTTACGCCATATTTTTTCAGCGTTGCCAGCAGACCATCCCGGGTGAGTTCAACCCCTTCCAGCAGGCTTGCAATGTTGTTGGCATCCTTGCCCTGGTCCATGGCGCGCTCTATGTTATCAATACCGGGAAGCAGCTCCTTTAAAATGTTCTCTTCGGCATATTTAAGAGATATTTCCCGTTCCCGCTCAAGGCGCTTCTTGGTATTTTCAAAATCAGCAGCAAGCCGCAGAATTCTGTCCTCGCTTTCCTGAAGCTTATTCCTTGCCTCTTCCAGTGCGGCAGCCATATCCTCTTCTCCTTCGCGGAGGTTTTCCTCCTCCTGCTTTTCCTCTGTCTCTTCTGGAGCAGACGGTTCAACCTCTTTCTTTTCTTTTGCAGCCACTCAATCTTCTCCGTGCACAGTTAAAAATTAATGTATCATCACATTAACCAGTTGAAACTTCTATACATTCATTGAAAATTTCACTTTCCGGGTTGAGGGGAACAATAAGTATGGGCCCTGACCTTGTCAAGGCAATGACCAAACAAAAACCCCTGCTGCCGATCCGGCAGCAGGGGTTTTATATTACCGTTTATAAACTGGCTTACTTCTCAGCTTGCAAGATATTTTTTTATGGATTCTGCAATTATATCGAAAATCTTTCTTAACCTAGCCTCCTCCGTTTCAAGCAGGGTTGAACGAAAACCCTGCAGGTCCGTGGCAAATGATGACAATGGCACAACACATACCCCGGTTGCCCCAAGCAGATAATAAACAAACCGTTTATCAAGGGAGACATCGGATTTGTTCACCAGAGATTCAACAAACTGTCTTACTTCTTTGTTCTCGATGGGAAGGGTTTGTTTGTTACTCAGAACTCCCTCATTAAAAACCAGGCTCATGTAAAATGCACCGTTAGTCCTGTTTACCAGAACACCTTCAACATTTTTTAAGCTGTCATAGGCTATATTGGAAAATTTTTCATACCTCCTGATGCGCTGCTCCAAATATTCATGGTATTGCGGATGGGTTACCACCTTTGGCATAACAAGCTGCGGCAATGTGGTTGAACAGACTTCCAGCATCTTGGCATTAAGGATGGACTGAATATACTTTTCGAACATCGGGTCCTTGTGCCCGTTGTATACCTCTATCCAGCCGCAGCGTGACCCGGGCCAGGGCATTTCCTTGGATATGCCGCGCATGACAATAGCCGGGACATCATCGATAAGATCCGAAAGGGGCAGAGTGGTCTGACCGTTATATATAATGTTGATGTATATTTCATCACAGATTACAAAAAGGTCATATTTCTTGGCAAGATCCACCATTCCCTTGATTATCTCAACAGGATATACCGCACCGGTAGGATTATCAGGGTTGATGATCAGGATGCCGGCTACTGCCGGATTATATTTTATCCTTTTCTCGAGGTCATCCAGGTCAGGGTACCAGTTGTGATAAGGATCGAGCCTGTAGGTAACCGGCCGGTCACCGGCATGGGCTGCCTCCGCAGAAGAATGCGTAGTATAACTCGGGGTTGGCACTACTACACGGGCCGTCCGTTTCAAAAAACCAAAAACCTTACTGATGGCGTCGCCGAGACCGTTAAAAAAGATAATATCGTTATGGCCTAACTGCACTTTGCCTCTTTTGTTAGTCTGCTCCGCAATAAACTTTCTTGTCTCAAGGACACCTCTGGTAGGGCTGTAGCCATACGTGGCATCATCCTGCACCAGTTCAGAGACTATATCTTTCATCCACTGGGGCATATGTTCTCCCTTGGCAACAGGGTCACCTATATTTTCCCAGTAGGTCTTCATTCCGAGTTCTTCCAGTTTTTCACCAACAGCAACGATATTACGAATCTCGTATGTCAGTTCGCCGGCGCCTATATGAAGAATATTTGTTCGCATGCTATGTTAACACTCCCTGTCGGAATTATGATTCCGCATTTTTTAACTGTTTTTACTATTAAGATCTTTTGTTTTTAAATAAACCGGGCGAACACAGAGTTTTCAGTGTTCGCCCAAAATTATACGTATACCACTAAAAATTGTTATTACCACAGGCTCAAAAGATAGTCAATGAACTCAATAACACTTAATTACATGACAAAAATCAAGCTGTTTCTTTATTCACTCTCATACTTGTTTAACTTGCTCTGGAGTGTCTTTCTGGTAATGCCCAAACGCCTTGCAGCCTCACTTTTATTGCCGTCCACCTCATCCAGGGTCTTTAAAATCACCAGTTTCTCCGCCTCCTCCAGGGATGACGGCAGCCCTTCCATACCGGCCGGTATATCGCCGTTTTTTTGCTGAGCCCACTTCTTGATGGGGATTGGCAGGCTCTCCTCGTCAAGATAATCGCCACGCATGAGGATCACCCCCCGCTCCATGGCGTTTTCCAACTCACGGACATTGCCCGGCCATGGATAATGAAGCAGGATATCCATGCAGCCAGGGGTTATGCCTGATATACGCCGGTAATTCTTTTCACCGTACATCTCGAAAAAATGTTCAGCCAGAAGCGGTATATCCTCTCTCCTTTCCCTGAGGGGCGGAACATGCAGCGAAACTACGTTTAAGCGGTAATAAAGGTCTTCCCGGAAACGACCGGCCCTAACCTCGTCTTCCAGGACCTTGTTGGTGGCAGCCAGCAGCCTGACATCCACCTCGACAACTTCCTGCCCCCCAACCCGTTGCAGCTCATGCTCCTGCAGGACCCTAAGGAGTTTTACCTGCATGGCAGGCGAGGTCTCCCCAATCTCATCGAGGAAAAGTGTACCATGATCCGCCTGGACAAATTTGCCGTCCCGTCTGCGGTCGGCACCGGTAAAAGCTCCCTTTTCATGCCCGAACAGTTCTGATTCAAGCAGGTTTTCCACCAGGGCGGCACAATTAACCTTGACAAAAGGACCTTTTTTTCTGGCACTGTTACGGTGCAGGGCAGAAGCTATCAACTCCTTGCCGGTTCCGGATTCTCCGGTAATAAGTACAGTTGCTTCGGTCGGTGCAACAAAGGAAATCATCTCCAGCAGATCTTGCATGCCGGAAGACCTGCCAATGATTCCTGCCGTATCTATCTCGCCTTTTTTCCCTGCCTTTGCCCCTTCCTTTTCCTCTACCACCTGCCGATGATCGAGGGCCCGCGCCATGGTCAAACGCAAACGTTCAAAATCAAGGGGCTTGGTCAGGTAGTCATGCGCGCCTATCTTTATTGCCTCAACCGCTGAATCAACCGAAGAATATGCCGTCATGATGACCACCGGTATGGCCGGATTAAAGGCATGAATCCGCCGCAGGGCTTCCATGCCGTCCATTTTTGCCATGCGGACATCCATAAGCACAGCATCATAGGAGTACCCTTCAACTGCAGCAACAGCTGTCGTGCCGTCATCAGCCTCATCGACATTCCAGCCCCATTCGGCAAACATGGACTTCAGCATAAAGCGATGCGAACTGTCGTCATCAACAACCAGTACCTTTACCGCTTCTCCCTTTTTCTTCACCTGGGTTTCACCATATCAAATGACGAATGTTGTTAAATATTTCTCAAAAATGTATACATTGACCTGGATAAATACTCAACAAAATATAAAGTGATTACAATCGGTAAAATTATTGCCTGCCTTTGATTTAGCATGGTCAAACTCTTGCTGCAAGCCCTATGCATCAGGGGAGACCTATTCCATATACTTTATCGTATAAATTTTTAAACTTATGACAAAGAAGAATCTGCATACCCTGACGATTGACAAACTTGTTCCGGGCGGTTTTGGTCTTGGCAGACTGGCAAATGGCATTATTGTTTTGGTCCGGCATGTATTACCAGGTGAAAAAGTGCTGATCTCTGAAGCTGAACGCAAAAAGGATTATATGTATGCAGCGCTTAAGGAGGTCCTGCAGCCTTCTATGGAGCGTATTGAGCCGCCATGTCCTGTTTATGGCCGCTGCGGCGGCTGTGATCTGCAGCATGCTGCCCCTGAAAGCCAACTCCGTCTCAAAAAAACAATTCTTGGTGAGAGCCTGCAGCGAGGTTCTTCAACTCTACCCCATGATCGGCTTTTGCCTATCGAAGAACCGCTGGTAGCACCTTCACCATTCAATTATCGGCAGCGTCTCCGTTTACAGGTTGACGATCAAGGTAAATATGGTTTTTTCCAGCCAGAATCACATAGTATTGTGCCTGTTACTCAATGTCTGCTGGCAAAAAAGCAATTGAACTCCGTACTCAAGCAGTTACATGCGCTCAACTCTTTTCATGGTTTTGTGAAGCACAGCAGTGCTTTTGAACTGCTCAGCAATCCGGATAAGGACAGGACTATCCTGCTGCTGCATTTTCTGCGCAAGCCAAGGCCTGCCGACTCGACAGTTGCGGCAGATCTTAAAGGCCGGGTCAACGGCCTTTCCGCCATCCTCATGCTGGTTGAAGGATACGGTTTATACGACCCTTTGGAGCAAGCGTTTGCGGCAAGACCCCCGCTGCTGTCTTACACAGCAACCATTGAAGCCATTAAATCAAAGCTGATCTTCACCTGGGAGGCAGGCGGGTTCTGCCAGGTAAACCTTGAGCAGAACATCAGCCTTATAAAGCTTGTCCTGGATATGATTACCGGCGGTCCCCATAAAACCATTCTGGATCTCTACTGCGGCTATGGCAATTTTTCCCTGCCGGCTTCAACTTTTGCTGAACATGTCCTTGGTATAGACTCTCAAAATTCAGCGCTCCGGAGCGGCCTAAAAAATGCCTCGGTAAATGATATCCATAATTGCCGGTTTGAAAAAAAACAGGTGCCGGCTGCCGTTACCGCCATGGTGTCGGCTGATGCTTCTTTTAAGACAATAATTCTGGATCCTCCACGCCGGGGTGCGCCGGAAGTAACAGCTCTGCTGCCGAAACTTGCTGCAGACCGGATTATCTATATTTCGTGCAACCCTGCAACCCTGGCCCGGGACCTGATTCCGTTACTAGCAGCGGGTTATCATCTGTCCCGGCTGGTACCGGTCGACATGTTTCCCCAGACCCATCACCTGGAAAGCGTCGCCCTCCTCGAAAGGTCGAGCAACCGCCTTTAAGCGTTGGAACTCACACTAATTGTAGATTTGCAATATGGTTGTTGATGTTTAAAATATTGACAGAAACAGCTAATATTGCTAGGTAGGGACCTGGTTTAAGCCCCATGCTTTGCAGAAGCTGAACTAAACCGGAAAACCCTTAACAATTATTTATATAACCAACAGATCTGTAATTAAAAAATGGCATCAAACGTAAGAAAAATAGCTGCTAACGGACTCCCCACTCTCATAGGGAGTCTTCCGGCCGCAGATCACCAGCAGGCTCTGGACTGGATCCTTGAAGCCACCCCGGATATTCCTCTCTGGCCTCAACTTCCCGCCCTACCCCAGGAGAAGATGCTGAACCAGTTTATCGAGGGCTTACCCGGGATAATAGAGGGTAAGGAACGCACATATTTTGACATACACACTGATTCCTTTAACGAGGAACAGCTTGCGTTTTATGAAGATTACCTGAGGGTAACGGAACATCCTGAAACACTGCTGGATTCACGCTTCAAGACCAGCCCTAAAAGGGCGGCCGGGCTCTACCTTCTAGCAAAGCAGGCTGGTAATACGCCGGCTCGCCTTACTGCAGTAAAAGGTCAGGTGACAGGGCCCTTTACCATGCTGACAGGTATTGCCGACATTGACCATAAGCTTGGTTATTATGACCCGACCTTCCGGGATATAATAGTGAAAGGTATTGCTGTGAAGGCCGCCTGGCAAGTTGCTTATCTTAAACAGGTCTTTGATGTGCCGATCTTTTTGTTTATTGATGAGCCGGCGCTGGCAGGACTGGGCTCTTCATCATTTATCAGTATTTCCAGGGAGAACATCTCCCAGGACCTGGCTGTGGTCACCAATGCCATCCAAGGCAACGGCGGCCTGGCAGGGGTGCATGTCTGTGCCAATACTGACTGGACTATACTCCTGAACTCTGATATCGATATTATCAGCTTTGACGCCTATTCTTTTTTCGATAAGTTCATAACCTGCAAAAGCCTGATACATGCTTTTCTTGAGCGGGGATCATTCATTGCCTGGGGAATTATTCCGACTGGAGAGCCTGAACACATTGAAAAGGAAACTGCCGAGTCCCTCATACAGCGATGGGAGAAACAGGCTGACCTGCTGTCCGGCGGCAAGTGGGATACAGGTTCACTGCTTGAGCAGACAATCATCACGCCAAGCTGCGGCACCGGATCATTGTCTCCCGTGCTTGCCAGAAAGGTGCTCAAGTTGACAAAAGAGGTGTCTGCAGAGTTAAGAAAAAAATATTTAAAATAGTTTACCCCTGAAAAAACAGGGATACTTTTCTTTTCCATTGGAGAATCAAAAGAACATATCGGGTCTCCAGAACAAATTACTAACAGGAAATCAGTAACTACGATGGATGAATTAAATCAACTCCTCATACAACGACGGAAAAAATCTGAAGAATTGGCTGAAATGGATGTGAATCTTTATGCCAATGACTTCAAGCCAACGCACCATATTTCCGAAGTGCTCTCATCGGGCAGTGCTAATGAGGCGGCAGCGGATCTGAACGACGCTCCCAATGTCAGGGCAAGTTTTAAAGTAGCCGGCAGGATCCTGGCATTAAGAAAATTCGGCAAGGCCTCCTTCCTGCATATCCAGGATGAAACCGGCAGAATCCAGATCTATGTAAAAAAGGAGGTTGTCGGTGAACAGCTTTACAGCCAGTTCAAGAAGTGGGATATCGGCGATATCGTCGGCTTCAAAGGCAAACTTTTCAGGACCAAGACCGGAGAACTTACCATCCTGGCAGATACCATCAAGCTGGTAACCAAGTCACTGCGACCGCTGCCGGAAAAATTCCATGGCTTAACTGATGTTGAGATGCGCTACAGGCAGCGCTATGTGGATCTCATCGTCAATCCAGAGGTCAGAGAAACATTCCGCAAAAGAATTGAAATAATAAGGTTGCTGCGGGAATTCCTTTCTAACAGGGGATTTCTGGAGGTTGAAACACCCATGATGCAGGCTGTACCGGGTGGTGCCACTGCCAAGCCGTTCAAGACCCACCACAAAGCCCTGGATATGGACCTGTATCTGCGCATTGCCCCCGAGTTATATCTTAAAAGACTTCTGGTCGGAGGCTTTGAAAAGGTCTTTGAAATAAACCGCAACTTCCGCAACGAGGGGCTTTCCACCCGGCATAATCCCGAATTTACCATGCTGGAGTTCTACCAGGCCTATGTCACCTATCAGGATCTCATGGATTTGACTGAGGAAATGATTTCCTGGCTGACCGAGGAAATAAACGGTTCCATGGAGGTAAATTACCAGGACCAAGTTGTTGACCTTTCACCTCCCTGGAAGCGATACAGTATTGACGAGGCGCTTATTGAGGTAGGCGGCATTGATCCCGGGGTCCTTGATGATCCTGAGGCTGTCATAAAGCTTGCTAAAGAAAAGGGTATTGAACTTGAACCACTTTCAGGGCCGGGTAAGGCCAAAACTGAATTATTCGAACTGCTCGTGGAGGAAAAGCTCATTAATCCGACCTTCATTACCGCATATCCAACCGAGGTTTCACCGCTGGCCCGTAGGAATGAGGACAATCCGCAGGTCACCGACAGGTTCGAGCTTTATATCACCGGACGAGAAATTGCTAATGCCTTCAGTGAATTAAACGATCCAGTGGACCAGAAGAAAAGATTTGAAAAGCAGATAGCGGAACGGGGGGATGATGAGGAAATCCACCCGGTGCTGGATGAGGATTACATACTGGCACTCGAATATGGCCTGCCGGCAGCGGCCGGC
>JAFDCT010000138.1 GCA_019312695.1 Deltaproteobacteria bacterium
ACCGTTTACCAGCTTCCTAACTAATTTAATCTTACCATTTGGATGTTTGACTACTACCGTTCCATTAAAACTCTCACCCAATTCTGCGATATCAAAATCATCTTTAACTTCTGTATAATCTCCGTGTTCAAGACTTTCTTTTAAAGATTTCAATTCATTGCACGGTTCTATCTCGAAAGGTTTTACTTGGTCATTTACCATATGAACAGGAGGCCTTTCGAAAGAACAGGAGGCCATAAAGATAAGACTGATCAAGAGTATAAGGTATCTCATGTGATACTCCTTTAAGAAGAGTTTTAAGGAGATAAAATAGATATATCTTGCCAACATCTTAACTTTTCCTTAACACAAATAGAGATAAATATTGCCAGCGGCAAATCATAACCTTGAAAAAAAGCCCTTCCAACAAAAATTAGTAGTGCTCCCAGAACTTACGTTCCCTGTTAACTGAGTGGGCAAACGCCTCTGGTGAGTCGGACAGGTTGGTAAAAATTATCTCGCTGCTGCTCATGTCTGCTGCCACAGCATCGAATAATGCTCTTATGTCTGATGCGGAAAGCCTGTGGCCTAATTTTTCAGAGAATACGGAAAGGAAACCAGCTAGGATATATTTTGTTTTTTGGAGATCTAGTTTGTCTTTTAAACTCCCTTCCACAGCCTTTGCAAGTCTTTCAAGGTTGGTTCGGTCTTTCTCCAAGGAAGCAAGGTAAATATGTCTGCTGATTCGTGGATCACACAGAATTGCCTTGTCAATCCGTAATAAGTTGTCCAAGGCGCCAAGGTTGCCGAGCCTCGCACGACGGTATAAATTTGTTGGATGCTCCCTGAACAGGAACACGCATGGCACAAAAACTTTAAATAAGAAAATGAATTCCGGTTGGAATAATGCCTTTTGCTGTTTGGGTGAATATTCAGGCTTATTTCCTTTTAATTCTAATTCAATTACGTCTAAGCCTGCCTGGTAAGCCTCTTCAAGGGATTTATTATCTAAATGACTTTTCGTATTAGATGTTGGTTTTTCAGGAAATGTATCAAGGTAATTAAAAAATAAGGAAAAGAATTTATCAGTATTAAGAAAGGTATTATCAAAATAGTCCTTTAATAAATTGTGATTACGGTAATAATTAAGCCATTTATTATATGTGGGTTTGTCCTCTAATAATTGAATAAATGGGGCATTCTTCTTAATTTCGTAAAGTAATTTAAATGCTGTTTCAATTAGAATGACAGAATGCTGCGCAAATAAGGCAATATGTTTTGGTTTATTTTCCGCCCATTCTTTTATTCTAAGCATTTCTATTTATGTAAATATTTTGAATGAATTCTTAAGGCTCAATAATTAATATTTCATATAGACATACTAACTCATGAAATATGGCTAACAATTTTTAACATGTCAAGTGGATATATTGTCTTAAAAATAATGTATACGTTGATATAAGCGTGCTACATCGTGATTTTGAAAAAAGAATAGAAAAGGGTGTAAAAGAGAAAAAATAAGCTATAAAACAGCCAAAAATTCCTACAAGTATTAAGTCCAAATCTAATAATTTTGCCGAGATAAGTTGAAGGTAAGATTCAAATATATAAGACCCTCCCAGGCCCCCCTCTACCCCCTTGACAAAGTCAAGGAAACTGGTTGCGTATAGGTTGCAGAATGATGAAAAATATTGGCAACTACTCAACATGCAGTTTTAGTTATTTCAAGTAGTTACAAGCCTTAAGGGATTCTGCAAAACCGTTATTCACCGGTTCAAATCAGGTCACCGCCTCCACTATACAACTGAAAGGGGTCAGCTCAAACAGCTAACCTCTTTTTACTTTGAGGCTATAGTTCTTCCACAAATACTTTTCAAATATCCTGCAAACGCATGCTGATATCACAGGCAGGGGCGGAATGTGTCAGGGCTCCAATGGAAATATAATCCACACCTGTTTCCGCCACTCCTCTGACATTATCCAAATTTATGCCTCCCGAAGCCTCCAGCAGCGCCCTGCCACCGGCGAGTTTTACGGCTTCACGCATCCTGGCCGGTTCCATATTGTCCAGCATGATGATATCCACAGAGCAGGAAAGGCATTCTCGGACCTGTTCCATTGTTGTTGCCTCTACTTCAATTTTCATGGTGTGGGGAATTTTCTCGCGCATCCTGGCAACAGCTGCCTTAATGGAACCGCAGGCCTGGATATGATTATCCTTGATAAGAATACCGTCTGCCAGGTTAAAACGGTGATTATGCCCGCCGCCAACGCGCACCGCATATTTCTCCAAAATACGCAGCCCCGGTGTTGTTTTCCTGGTGTCAAGGATCTTGACCGGCAGAGGCTTGACCTCATTCACAAACCGGGAGGTAAAAGTGGCAATGCCGCAGAGATGTTGTACCAGGTTCAAGGCTAACCTTTCCGCCTTCAGCAGGTCCAGAACCGGCCCCTTTGCAGTCAGGAGTATATCTCCCGGTGAAGCCAATGATTTATCCTTTTTAGTATGAGTGATCTCAATAGCCTCATTCTGGGTTTTAAAAACCAGGGGAGCGACTGTTTCCATGCCGCAGACAACAAATGAGCCCTTGGCTATAAATTCTGCGATACCGACCTGGTCTTCCGGTAACGTCGCCTCACTGGTGAGATCGCCACTGCCGATGTCTTCTCGCAGAAATCTTGCTATGTTTTTTTTAAGTACGTTAACATCCATGGTTATTTCAAAGGCTTTTTAAGCGCTCCATACTCTCATTAATCTTTGCAAGCTTGGCGCTTAATATTTCCTGTTTTTTCCTCTCGCCGGCAACTACCTCTGGTGGTGCATTAGCAAGGAACTTACTGTTGCCGAGCTTGCCTTCAACCTTCTTCAGCTGTTGAAAAACCTTGCCCAGTTCCTTTTCCAGTTTGGCAAGCTCCTGCTCAACATCCACCAGGCCGGCAAGAGGCACAAAAATTTCTATCTCATTAAATATATAGGAAGCAGCACCTTTAGGGCGTGCTCCCTCAACACGAATCTGCAATTCCTCCACCCTGGTCAAAGCCAGAATGGCTTTAGTGTTTTGTGCCAGGACCTCAGCCTTGCCGGTATCAGGGCATATGACTGTGGCCCTGACATGCGCTGAAGGGTGGATACCGATCTCGCTTCGTATATTGCGCAGACCGGTTACCACACCCATAAAAAGAGCGGCATCATCCTCGGCTTTTGGATTATCCCAGGCTGTTATTTCCTCGGGGAACGGCTCGGTCATGATACTTGAACGGGGGCCGGGAAGAGCCGTCCAGATTTCCTCTGTTACAAAGGGGGTTATTGGATGCAGCAGCTTGATGATTATCTCCAGTACTGTGAACAAAATGGCCCGGCCGACAGTTTTAACCTCCTGCTCAGCGCCATAGAGGTCACCTTTTAACCATTCCAGGTACCAGTCACAGAACTCGTGCCAGACAAACTGGTACAGCGCATGGGCCGCATCATTAAAGCGGTACTCATTAAAGCCTCTATGCACCTCGCTGATGGTCCTGTTCAAGCGGCTGAGGACCCACTGGTGTTCCAGGGCCAGGCTGGACGGCTCAATATCCTCCGCAGAATACGGCTTGCTGTCCCGGATATGCAGGAGGGCAAAACGCACCGCGTTCCAGATCTTATTGATGAAGTGACGGTACCCTTCTATCCTGTCTTCGGAAAGCCTTATATCGCGCCCCTGGGCCGCAAAGGCTGTCATGGTAAATCGCAGTGCATCGGTGCCGTACTTATCCATGATCAGCAGGGGATCCATGACATTGCCCTTTGATTTACTCATCTTCTGGCCCTCGGCATCGCGGACCAAGGCATGCAGGTAAACGTCCTTGAAGGGTGTTTCCTTCATGAAATGCAGCCCCATCATCATCATGCGCGCCACCCAGAAAAACAAGATGTCAAAGCTGGTGATGAGGACCGAGGTCGGATAGTAGAAGGAGAGTTCCCTGGTATCCTCAGGCCAGCCCAGGGTTGAAAATGGCCAAAGTGCTGAACTGAACCAGGTATCAAGCACGTCTGTTTCCTGGACCAGTTTGGATCCATTACATTTGGGACATTTCTCAGGATCGGTACTGCTGACGATCAGCTCCCCGCAATCCTCGCAGGTCCAGGCAGGAATCTGGTGCCCCCACCAGATCTGGCGCGATATGCACCAGTCGCGGATATTGTACATCCAGTCATAAAAGGTGTTTTCCCATGTTTTGGGGTAAATCTTTGTCTGGCCAGTCTTAACAGCGGCAATGGCTTTTTCAGCCAGAGGCTTGAC
>JAFDCT010000139.1 GCA_019312695.1 Deltaproteobacteria bacterium
AAATTGCAATTTGGCAGCCATATGATTTAATTTAGTGTAATCTCAGTATATAAAATGATACCAGAAAATAATGACATAAACTTAGGGTTTCAACCTGACAACAGGCAGGGTGAATATTTAATAACAAAAACAACTTACTATTGTTTTTCAATTTCATACACTAGATAATTATATAAATCTGTAATATATAACCTTTAACCTACTAACATAAATTTAATACTAGGAGGTCATAAATGGGCAAGTATGTATGCAGTGTATGTGGCTATGTTTACGATCCGGCAGCAGGAGATCCAGAAAACGGTGTTGCAGCAGGAACTGCATTTGAAGATCTGCCGGATGACTGGGTATGCCCGGTTTGCGGTGCTGACAAGGACCAGTTCGAACCTGAAGCATAGGTGAAAAAATACATCATTATAGGCAACGGGGTTGCCGGCACAACTGCGGCAGAAAATATCCGCCGGAATGACAGCAACGGGCATATAACCTTAGTTAGTGTAGAGGATCTCCCCTTCTATTACAGGGTCAGGCTGCCTGAAGTCCTCAGCAGGAGTATTGCAGAATCTGAGCTGATAGCAAAAAAGAAAGACTGGTATAACGAAAAAAAAATTAGCCTGAAACTTAATACAGAAATAATCCAAGCCAATTCTGCAGAAAAAACTGTACTGACGGCAGATGGCGCCACCTTTGATTTCGACAGCCTTCTGCTGGCCAATGGCAGCCATCCCTTCATCCCACCCATTAAAGGCGCGGGGAAAAAGGGGGTATTTACCCTCCATACCATAAATGATATCAGAATAATTTCGCAGTATGCTGAAAAAGTGAATGAAATTGTTCTGATCGGCGGCGGCTTACTAGGGTTGGAAGCTGCATATGCGCTGCATAAGCTTGGTAAAAAAATTACCGTGATTGAATTCTTTCCCCGGCTTCTGCCGCGCCAGCTGGACATTGAAGGTGCGGCCAGACTCCAGCACTTTTTTGAAAATTTGGACTTTAGCTTCAGGCTGGGGGCAACAACCAGAGAGATAAAAGGAGTTGAAGGAGTTGAGCAGGTCATCCTGAAAGATAACGACAGCCTCGCAGCAGAAATGGTAATTATCTCAGCCGGTGTAAGACCCAACCTGGAACTGGCAAAGATGCTCAGTCTGGAAACAGATAAGGGTGTGATTGTCGACAAATACCTGCAGACAAGTTTGCCCGATATTTATGCGGCAGGGGATGTCATTGAGTTCAACAGCCGCACCTTTGGCATCTGGCCTGCTGCCCTGGAGCAGGGAAAAATTGCCGGAACAAATATTTCCGGCGGCAGCGCGGTCTATGAAGGAACCACTTTATCAAATATACTTAAGGTGGCGGGTATTGATCTTGCCTCTGCCGGTGAGATTGACGAAGACAATAAATATGAATCTAAAATTGTGACTACAGATACAATCTACAAGAAAGCAGTCATCGACAACAACAGGGTGATAGGCTGCATTATGCTGGGTGATAGAAAGAATTTCAACCGTATCAGTAAGGCCATCTCTACCGGTGAAGATATTCTGTCGGAGTTGGACTCTCTCCTCTCTGTCTAATCTATAAATTTGATTGGGGCCCCATAAATAAGAATAAGGGATTTATATTCTCATTTATTTTGCAAAACGAAACTCAGTAAAGACTTCTTGTTCTGGTTGGTCTTTATTTCTGCTATTTCATCAGTTTTCCGATCTTTTCTGCTTCAGAGAATAATTGGCTGCCTCCCAACCGGCAACACAGCCTTCACCAACAGCCTTTGCCATCTGATACGGATGTCCGGTAATATCACCGGCGGCATAGACCCCTGTTATATTGGTCTTTTGCTTTTTATTGCAGTCTATATGGGTGAATGTTTCTGAATCAAGCTGCACCCCGATAGTTGTAGCCAGTTCCAGGGCTCCTTTTGCTCCCAGTTCAATAAAAACACCTTCAACTTCCAACTTTGCGCCGTTTTCCAGCAGAACACCTTCAACGCTGTTCTCTCCTAAAATCTCCTTGACCCAGGTATCCTGATGGATCTTGACACCGCTTTCACTTAGCTTTTTGTGCAATTCCTTTGATACTAAAAGTTCCCTGGTTATCAGGTGAACTTCAGAGGCATATCCAAGCATGGTCAGGGCCCCGTCCACAGCCGCACTTTCATTGCCGACAATTACGACTTTAGCATTCCGGTAAAAGTTGGCATCGCAGTCAACGCAGTAGCTCACCCCTTTACCGGAAAGTTCTTTCTCACCTTTTACTTTCAGTTTTTTTCTCGACGTGCCGGTGGCAAATATCAGGCTTCTTGTTTTAAGGGTTTTCCCGCTTTCAACACGCACAGCAAAAGTATCTGATGCATGTTCTACATGCAGAACATCTTCCGGTGCATATTCCGCCCCAAAGCTTTTGACCTGGTCAATACCTAATGCAAGAAGTTCGGCACCTTCCCGAACACCATCAACACAGAGATAATTTTCTATATGGGCCTTGTACAGGCTGCTTCGTTCAGGCCGTCCGAGAACCAGAACCGTTGCTTTTTTGCGCACGGCATTTATAGCTGCCTGGAGACCGGCAGGACCTGCGCCGATGATAATGACATCATATAATTGTTCCGTCATACAATTAACTCCTGTTTTTTATTAAAAAATGTCACCGATAATATTCTTTTATTTTTTTTCCTGACAATATCGACAGAGAAAAAAAATTCGGCTATAGTACCGAGCTTTTGCAATTTACAGCAAAAATTCCGGTCCTGGATGATTCGAGTTGCGCATAATTATAAAACAAGTTACGGAAAACTTTAAGCAAAAGGTTTGTGTTGGGCAAATTCAATAATATACAAAATAACTTGCTCTCAGGTGCAGAATTTAACATGCGACCAACAAACAGAAGCCTGAAGTAAGTTTTCATATTATATTAGCAGGCCACTTAAACCAAATTAAAATGTCACAATTTCCTGAAGAAAAAAGAATCGTCATTACCGGCATAGGGTTGGCAGCTCCCAATGCCGATAATCTGCAGGATTATCGCAGAAACCTTCTGGCAGGCAGAAGCGGTATTTCGGAAATCGAACTCCGCTATGTCGGCAAGGTCCCGGCCGGTATATGTTCGTTCCAGGAGACAAAATACCGCAAAAAGAAGGAAAACAAGCGCGGCACAAGGGCAGGCTGCCTGGGCGTCTATGTTGCCAATGAAGCCTTGCATGATGCCGGCCTGATTGATTTTTCTCTCTACCCCAGAAACAGGGCCGGTGTTTATATTGGGTTAACCGAACATGGTACAGTTGAAACGGAAAATGAAATTTATAGCCTGAGTCAGTTTGAATTCAATACAGATTTCTGGAGTCATCACCACAATCCCCGTACGGTGCTCAACAACCCGGCAGGGGAAATTACCATGAATCTCGGGGTAACAGGCCCGCATTACAGCATCGGCGGGGCCTGTGCTGCCGGTAATGCCGCCTTGATACAAGGAGCGCAGATGCTTAAACTCGGCGAGGTTGATGTGGCTCTTGCCGGTGGTATTTCTGAAAGCACCGGTTCTTTTGGTATTTTTGCCAGCTTTAAGGCAGAAGGAGCACTTGCCGTACATGACGATCCGGCCAAGGCCTGCAGGCCTTTTGACACTGAACGTAATGGCATCGTAGTGTCAGAAGGCGCCTGTGTTTTTGTCCTGGAAAGACTTGATAAAGCCTTGGCCAGAAAGGCAAGAATTTATGGTGAACTTGCAGGATATGCCATGAATTCTGATGCCAGGGATTTCGTGCTGCCCTATGGCCCGCGGCAGACTGAATGCATGCAGCTGGCCATTGACCAGGCCGGCCTCAAGCCTGAAGATATACATATCATAAATACCCACGCCACCGGAACCAAACAGGGTGACATTGAGGAATGTAATGCTATCCGCTCCCTTTTTACAGACTGTCCAAACACCTATATAAACAATACCAAAAGTATCATCGGACATGCCATGGGCGCAGCAGGAGTCCTTGAACTGGCAGGAAATCTGCCGGCATTTGAAGACAGCCAGGTACACCCGACAATTAATCTCGATTCACTTGATCCGGCCTGTACCTTGAACAACCTTGTAGTTAATGAACCGAAACAGCTAATGGAAGTCAACACCATTCTTAACAACTCATTTGGTATGGTAGGCATAAACTCTGTCGTTATCGTCAAAAAAATGACCTCCGGCTGATCTCTTCAAACAGCATAATTCCGGAAATGCAAATTTAGCTGAAGATTCAATTGAAAGAAAAAAAATATTCATATATATTATGTGATTCTTAAGGAGATACTCAATGACAATAGATGAAATTAAAAATGTAATCCTGGAGATTATCCAGGATATTGATGATGAAGCGGATCTTGACAACCTTGATCCCACAGAAGCACTGCGGGATCAGTTAGATCTTGATTCCATGGATTTTCTTGATATCGTCATGGAACTTCGCAAGCGTTATCAGATACAAATTCCTGAAGCGGACTACCCCCATCTCGCAACTCTGGACAGTTGTGTCAATTATCTCGTGCCCCGCCTGAAAGCCGCTTAAAAGGCCGGTGAGATATTATCCATTATTGATCATTGGAGGCGGCTTATCAGGATTGGCCGCTGGTATCCGCTTTGCCCGTTTCGGTCAGAAAGTACTCATCCTCGAAAAACACTCTAAAGCCGGTGGTCTCAACTCCTATTATTACCGCAAGGGCAGACTGTTGGAAACAGGTCTGCATGCCATTACCAACTATGCACCGCCTGAAAACAAGCATGCACCCCTGAATCGCCTGTTACGCCAGTTAAAAATTCCCCGTCGCAACTTAAAGCTTCGACAGCAACTCACCTCTGAAGTAGTCTTTCCTGAAAGAGCAAGCCTTACCTTTTCAAATGATTTCGGCCTGCTGCAATCACAGGTTGCTTTACATTTTCCCGATTCAATCGGGCAGTTTAACGCAATGAAAGATGAACTTGATCGTTATGACCCTTTTAGCCCCAGACCCAAAATATCCGCCCGTAAATTTGTCTCGTCTTTTCTGTCTGACAAACTGTTGAGAGAAATGCTTTTCTGCCCTATCATGTTTTACGGCAGCAGTGATGAGGGTGATATGGATCTCAGCCAGTTTGTCATTCTTTTTCGATCAATATTTCAGGAAGGATTGTTTAGACCTGAGGGAACGATCAAGGATCTTCTTGGTCTTCTGCTGCAGCAATACAAAGATTTTGCTGGGGAAATAGAATTTTCATCCGGTGTGGAGGAAATAATCTCAACAGACAACAAAATTACTGGTGTACGTACCCGTAAAGGTGAAAAAATAAGATGCGATTGTCTTATTTCCACTGCGGGTCTGCCGGAAACCAAAAGACTTTTTGCCGCTGCTGACTCAGCAGCAAAATTTTCAGAACTGCCGGAGGATAATACTTGCGGTCGTATAAGTTTTGTTGAATCAATTTTTCTTTTAGAAAAATCTGCTTCTAAATGTTTTTCCCAGGGTCGTACAATCATTTTTTACAACCTGAATGAAAAATTCACCTACCGGAGGCCAGATAAAGCTATTGATTTAAACAGCGGCGTCATCTGCTTTCCGGATAACTTTGTGGGAGGACAGGAGGACAACACCATTCAAATACGGGTCACCCATCTTGCCAATTATGATCTCTGGTTACAGGCCTATAACGATACTGACAAATCACGATATCAAACCATGAAAATATACTGGACAGGCCGCTCAAAAAATATCATTGGCAAAATTATTGGGAATTGCTTTGAAAACATTGTATATGAAGACACCTTTACACCTGTAACTATTGAACGGTATACTTCCCGTCTCCAGGGGGCTGTTTACGGCAGCCCGAATAAGGTCAAGGACGGCAAGACAGGCTTTGATAACCTTTATATAGTTGGTACCGACCAGGGATATCTGGGAATAGTGGGGTCGCTGCTCAGTGGTGTAACAATGGTTAACCAGCACATCCTCAATAGAATTTAATTGCGTATATATAATCAACTGACAGACTCGTTATGCTGCACAAATCTATTAATGGAGCAGGAAATCGTTACAATGTGGTGGTAATTGGTTCCGGACTTGGCGGTCTCACCTCCGCAAACCGTCTGGCGAAAAGCGGGCACTCTGTTCTTCTGCTTGAACATCATCACCAGCTTGGCGGTCTGGCAACCTGGTTTAAACGCAGAGGGCACATATTTGATGTATCACTGCACGGTTTTCCTCATGGTATGGTAAAGACCTGCCGGAAGTACTGGAACCGCGCAATCATGGATTCCATTGTCCAGCTCAAAAATATCGTTTTTGATAATCCCCAGTTTTCCCTTACAACAACGTTTGACCGGCAGGACTTCACCTCTATCCTCATCAATAAGTTCAAAATATCCCCGGTAACAATTAATGCTTTTTTCAATACGGTTGCCGCCATGAATTTCTACGACGACCAAAGCATGTCCACTCGTGATCTGTTTGAGAAATTCTTTCCCGGCCGTGACGATGTCCATAGGCTGCTCATGGAGCCTATAACCTATGCCAACGGCTCCACCCTTGAAGATCCTGCAATTACCTACGGCATTGTTTTCTCAAACTTCATGAACAAGGGGGTCTTTACCTTCAAGGGAGGAACAGATCACCTCATCGGCATGATGACAGAGGAACTGATAAGAAACGGGGTAACTATCTGTAAAAACTCTAAAGTTGACCGGATTGTCACTGAAAAAGGAAAGGTCCATGGAGTCCTGGTGGGTGACCGTTTCATAGAGTCTGACAGTGTGGTGTCAAACAGCGGTATTCTCAATACAATCTATGACCTGGCCGGTAAAGATGTTTTCCCGGCCGAATTCCTGGATAAAGTAAAAACCGTTCGGGTTAATACTTCAAGCTGCCAGGTTTATATCGGCATAAAAAAAGAAGAAATAATTGATGATATTGGAGACCTGCTCTTTGTTTCGACTGCAGAGAAATTTTCTTCCGATGAACTGCTGGACCTGCATACCAGAAGCAGGACATTTTCACTTTACTATCCCAAAACCAGACCGGGCCATAACCGCTACACGGTGGTGGCTTCAATGAACGGCAGGTTTGACGATTGGATCAGGCTCAATCAAATTAAATATGAGGCTGAAAAACAGGATATGATTGAAAGAACTCTTGTTGACCTGGAACGCTACATACCAGGGGTACGGGAAAAGATTGACTGGCTTGAGGCGGCAACGCCGAAAACCATTCATCGCTATACCCTTCATACCAAAGGAACTTCATTCGGCACAAAATTTGAGGGTTTGGACATTTCCCGTTCGATTTTCAAAGCTGTACCCGGGCTTTTTCATGTAGGTTCTGTGGGAATTATCATGTCCGGATGGTTGGGAGCCATTAATTACGGCGTCATTGTGGCAAATGATGTTGACGGATACGTACGCGCCCTGTAATTCTTTCAATAATAATTTTGCCCGGTGCATATCCTTTTTTTCTCTACAAAATATATATTACAAATTGTTTAAATATCTTCTGACTGGATCCTCTTCAACCAACCGAACTATAATATAATTATTAACAGGAAGTGCATATGACTGGATTTGAAGGAAAAAAAGCTGTTATTTCCGGTGCAACAAAAGGGATCGGGAAAGCCATTGCCAAGGCCTTTCTCGTCGCCGGCGCTACGGTAATTGGCGTTTACAGTTCCGACAGCAATGCGGCCGAACCGTTTATACACGAATGGAAAGCTGAAAACTCTTTTCAAAAAAACAGGCTTTTCCTCCACCGTTGCGATGTCTCGAATGAACCAGCTGTAGTGGAGTTTTTTGCTGAAGTAGAAAAACAGTTCGATACCATTGACATCTTGATTAATAATGCGGGTATCCGGCGGGACGCGGTACTTGCCATGATGCAAGCCGATGAATGGCAGCGTGTTATTGATGTAAACCTGACCGGAACCTTTAATATGGCGAAACAGGCCGTGCTCCTGATGCTTAAACAGAAATATGGCCGCATAATATTTATTACTTCGCCGATGGCCCA
>JAFDCT010000140.1 GCA_019312695.1 Deltaproteobacteria bacterium
GAGTGCAATGGAGACAAAAAGATTGCCGGAACTTGTGTCTGTGACATGGAATGGCGCGGTACCCAGAAAGATGAGGAATGGGTTGACTGTCAGTGTACTGAAGAGGAAACCTGCCCCGTGTGCCAGGGAACAGGGTATGTGTCAGCTGATTAGCAAAACAGTCGCCTGACAACTTTTAGCATTTTAGGATGCTCAGGCAAATCGAATCTAGTGTTGTTCAGCTGGATAGAGTGGAGAGTTGTCTTGCTGCATAGGGTGAAGGTTTTTTGTTCATAAGCCTGATGTTTCCAGTTTTTTGATGCCTGTTCTGACGAAAAAAAGAGCCAGAAACAAAGAAAGGGCAATAGAGGATAGTGCCCAGCCGACAAGTGTCAGCAGATCATTAGTGGGCATGACATCGTTTCGCAACCAGCCCCGCATTACCCGATAGACAGGAGAGCCTCCAAGAAAAATTATTGCCATTTCAAAAGCTATGGCTGTAAAAAGAAAAAGGATGGCGCCCATCCCACCCAGGGCGGCAGCCCTGTTTTCAGCTTTGAAGTCAGCATAGATTGCTCCAAATCCCAGCGCCATGGCCAGAACCGTCCAGGTGATGACCAAACCGGTCACAATGGAAATCCACCACATGGGGCCCTCGATATTAAGCAGGCGGTTTGATACAGCAAGCAGGATCAGAGCCAGGGCGGTGAAAGGCAAAACATAAAAGAGATACTTGTGCAGGATATAACGCCCGGCGGAAAGGGGTGATGACATAATAATATAAAAGGAACCACCTTCCGCGCCTATGGAGGGGTAGACAAAACGGGCCGCCAAAGAGGCTACGACAAAGCCGGTCAAGCCAATATTGAGAAATGATATAAGATTGATGACATACTCTTCGGCAAACATGGAACGGTCCACCGGCAGCACCTTGAAGTTATACAGGTAGACAACGACCAGGGCTGCAATCATAAAGAGTTGGGACCATTCAGCTGAATCCCTTAAAAAAAGTTTAGCCTCTTTACGGAATATCCACTGCATTGAGCTGCAGCGGTATTTCACCCTGCTGAAAAATCTTCGGTAACCTCCAAAGGATTCCTGTGATTTTGTTACACCGGAAAGAAACCAGCTTTCCATGGCCCATTCCCCAAGAAAAAAAAGAGCTATTGGAGTGACAATGAGCAGTCCGGCAAGCAGGAAGTCAATTTCCCGGTCCAGAAGATAATAGGAAAGCATGTTTGAAGCCCAGGCAGCAGGGATATACGGTGCCGCCGGCGTTGCCAGGGAAGAAAGATAGTCAATGAAGTGACCATATTTATCCGGATTGACCAGGTCCTCTGGCCGCAAGAGCCTGAATATAATATAAATGAAAATGCCGAAGCATATTGAAAGGTAAAGGATGATATCCTTGGTACGTTTGGCAGGAAAAAGATTGACCAGCAGGACTGTCAAACCCATGCCAAAGGTCGTTGCTACGGCTGCAGTTGTGAGTATTGCCAGCAGCATGAGCGGCCAGTACATAATACCCGCCTCAAAAACAGCACCATAACCCGCAAAAATAGGAATTGAGAAAACAACCATCATCCATGAGGTGTAGATTGAGGTCGTAACGTAGCGCATGAAGAAAATTTCAGAATTTGTCACCGGGGCGGCAAAGATTATTTCATTGTCCTGTGAAAGGAACAGGGTTGATACTGCAGAGACCATGCAGGAAAAGACAAGCATGGCAAACATGGTTATCCAGGCCATCTGGAATATCTTCAGACTGAGAATGATGCCAAGCTCGTTCTGACTATGAAAATAGGTGACAACCTTTACAACTATCTGATACAGAACAAGGCAGACTGTCAGACTGAAGACCAGGATACCGAGTGTTCGGAATGGTACCTTGTTTTTAGGAAAAAATCTGTTTTTGGTGGTAAAGAGAAAGGGTTGCAGGAGTGTTCGGCCTTTACTTGACATCATTTCAGAAAAATACTTCATGAATTCACTCGGATCGCAGGGCTGCGATTACGTCCTGGAGCTCATAGGCCCCGGTAAGTTCCAGAAAAATCTCTTCAAGGTCTGAATGTTCCAGCCTGGCTTCACGCTGCAGATCCTGCAGGTTGCCCAGAACCCGGAGACCACCGTTCAAGATAATTCCGATCCGGTCGCACAGTTCTTCGGCGATTTCCAGAGAATGGGTTGAAAGGAAAATAGAGGCGCCGGTGGCAGCATGTCTCCTGAACAATTCTTTCACTATTCGGGCACTTTTGGGGTCAAGGCCTACCATTGGCTCATCCACAACGATCAGGGGAGGCTCAAGCATAAAGATACTGGAGATGATCAGTTTCTGCCGCATGCCGTGTGAATAACTCTCTATGAGATGGTGCTGCCAGTTTTCAAGGTCAAAGAGTTTCAGATAATGATTGGTATTGCGGGCAAATGCTTCTGGTTCGAGGTCATAGAGACTCGCTATAAACTGGAGAAACTCAAATCCGGTGAGTTTTTCGAACAGGTAAGGGCGGTCTGGTATATAACCTGTTTCCTGTTTGCACTGCCGTGGTTCTTGCGCCAGGTTGTGATCATTAATAAAAATCTGTCCGTTATCGGGTTTTAAAAGGCCGGCGATCATTTTGATAGTGGTTGTTTTACCTGCTCCATTGGGACCCAGAAAGCCAAAGATCTCACCCCGCTGGACTTTAAGGCTTATATTGTCAACTGCAGTGAACCTGCCGAATTTTTTGGTCAGATTGTCAATCACAAGTATATGGCCAGTCACCTGGGCGGCAGACAATGTCTTATTAATGGTGTTAGTTCTTTTAACCATGATCTAATTTTGCTTATCGTCAATAATTTCTATCTGCAACTTACCCAGCAAGGCTGCAATTCTAACCTGTTCACTTGTCTCGCCCTCAACAAATTTAATATGGCTCAGATCAGCTGGAAACTGATTTTTTGTTGTATCAACTGAATACCACCTCTTGTCAAGGCAGACCTCGTTCCAGGCATGATAGTAAAATGCTTCTTCATAAAATGTCACTCCGGCAACTACCCGGGTGGGGATACCCACATTTCTTGCAAGAGCAGCAAAAAGTGCGGCATGCTCATTGCAGTCTCCTATCTTTGTACTCAACGTAGTAAGGGCATCCGGAATGCCAAGAACCGGCCTCTTTTCAAGGTTATTATAGACCCAGCCGGATAATATCTTGACACGTTCATGATCAGTGGCTGCGCCACCGGTTTCCTTCTGGGCCAGATCGGTAATGAGTGAATTTTTTGTCTGGATGTAAGGTGTTGAAGCAAGTTCTTCTGTAAAGTTTTGACAGGCAGCTGCAACAGAAGCAGGAAGCTGCTCCAACTGTATTGTCAGGATATCACCTTCAAGTTTCTGGCGGTCTTTATCCAGATCGAAATCAGTATCGGCCGGCAAAGTCAAACGATAACGAATTTCCCTGCGTCCGGTGAGATCGAGGTCGCCACCACGTAAAGGAATTGAGACGCTGCTTAGAATTTCCTTGCCCTTTACCTTGATATCAGTAGCTTTGAATTCCGGCTCAGCTATAAATAAAAAACCGGCCGGAGACTCTTCTTTGATGACTTTACCTTCATCATTGAGCCAGCTGTTTATCCGCACTCCTGAAAATGTTTCAACAAAATGATGCAGGTTGTGAACACGGTCTTTGATGAGAATTTTCTCGCGGCCCTTGTATTCCATGACCGTGTCCTTTCCAGAAAGGGAAATAGGGTCAAAATAGGGTATTTTAAACTTATCTCCAGGTTCCAGGCCCTGTTTAAGGAGATAATAACGGTTATTTGTCGAAAGGTAAGGCGGATTTTGCAGCCTGATGGAGTTGAAAATCGTTTCCTTGCCTGTTGTCAGGGAGAAATGTATTTCCTGGCCAACAACGTTTCCCTCAGCATTCATCTTGTAAAAAGGGGAGGTAAAGTGAAAGTTGAAATCCCTTAACCGCATTCCCGGACTCAGGCTTGCCTTGATCCTCATGTCAACAAGATGTGATTCATTCAGTATATTCAAGTAGAGGAAGGCATCCTGGTAAAGTACATAGCCATCTGAACCTGATGCGGTCAGCCTGTTCTTCACATAGCCGATCCTTTCATTCTGGAAGTATATGCCGGCGAAGCTTTCTTCGCGACTACGCTTAATGATCTGCTCTTCACGGATATCAATACTTTTGATAAAATAGTCACGCTTTAGCAGTGCACCAAACAGAACTATCCAGAGAATAATAAAAAAAAACCGGAATGTATTTCTGGGGAAATTCAATGATATCCTACCATTAAACTGAAATCGAACAACGGAAACCAGGTGGTAAATAAATAATCATTTTCCGGCTTGTCAGCAATTGACTGTAAAAGAGTTTTTATCTGCGCCTGCGGCGACATTGCAATCCGTTAACCTACGATCCAGACAGCGGTATCCACACTCATGGCTACCACTTTTTCAGTTACACTGCCGAAAACGCCTTTGACTATTTCTTTATCACGGCGCCCCATAACGATTGTGCCAAAATCATCAATTAAAGCCTGGCGCACAATCTGACGGCTCGGATGCAATCCTTTTTTTGTTTCAAGGCGGTGGATGCGTTTAGCAGGAAATCCACTGTCTATAAGCATCTGCTTAGGTGCAAGAAAATAGAGATCACTGTCAGCACAGTTTTTTTGACACCAATCAGAAGGCAGGAAATGTTCACAAAAACCTGCGCTGAGATCCTGTTTCTGAGCAAACATGGCGGCAGAGTGAAAAAGAGTTATTTCAGCGTAAGGGTTGCCTTTTAACATATAGCAGAGATGATCAACAGCCTGCAGGGTGAAGTGGGAGCCGTCCACAGGTACAAGGAATTTCCGGGAGTTTACCTGGCCATCGACAATCCAGATGGGCACATCATGGCATTTTTCAAACATGGTGCTGGAAACACTGCCCATGATTAATTCTTCAAGCTTGGAGACACCTCGCCGTCCGATGACCAGGGCATCAAACATTCCTTTCCTGGCGATGCGGAGGACCTCGGCAGCAGGGTTGGTGGTGGAGATTTTAATCTCAGTGGTAACCTGATCCGGTTTGATACCGTTTCGTCCCAGCCTGTCAACCGCACTGTTAAGAAATCTTCTGGACGCTGCGAAACGTTTTTGTTCTTCCGGGCGCAGCGTACTCATTAATTCCTTTTCGTTAAGCCACTCGCGGGCGGTTTCAGGAGGATTACAGGTAACGACGGAAAGAAGGTGCAGGTGAATATCATCAAGATGGGCAAAAAGTTGTTCCAAGTAATGCAGGGTGTTGGAACTGTATACTGAACCATCAACGGCAATGAGCAGTTTTTTTTCCATGGACGAGCCTCATTTCTTTTTTATCACTGGGATTATCATAGGTACAGGTTATACCGCAATAATTTTGGAAAACAAGCTGGTCGCCTATATGTTCGATATAATTCGGCAGCAGCGGTATTTTGCCGCCGCCGCCCGGGGCGTCAACCGCAAAAGTGGGAACCGCCATGCCGGATACGTGCCCTATCAGGTGCTGCATGATTTCTAACCCCTTTTCAACTGGCACACGAAAATGATTTGTACCTTTTGTCATGTCAGTCTGGAAAAGATAGTAAGGTTTAACGCGTATTCGCAAGAGTTTATAGAGCAGTTCTTTGATAATTTCAGGATCGTCGTTGATGCCCTTAAGCAGGACGGTTTGGCTGCCAAGGGGGATGCCGGCATCAGCAAGACGTTTGCAGGCTGTTGCTGCTTCTGGCGTTATTTCGGCGGGGTGGTTGAAGTGGGTATTGATATAGACCGGATGGTATTGTTTAATCATTGCAGCAAGTTTTTTTGTAACCCGCATAGGCAGGGTACAGGGTACTCGGCTGCCGATCCTGATAATTTCGACATGTTTTATGGCTCGCAGGCTTGCAAGAATATAATCAAGTCTGTCGTCATCCATTAGTAATGGGTCGCCGCCTGAAACCAGAACATCTTTGACAGTCGTGGTCTCCTTAATATAATTGATGCCGGCTTTGATGGTTTCGAGGCTGACATGCATTGCACGGGTCCCCACTTTGCGTTTCCTTGTACAGAAGCGGCAGTAAACAGCACATTGATTATGGACAAGAAATAGGACACGGTCTGGATACTTGTGCACCAGGTTGGGCACCGGGCTCAAATTCTCTTCGTTTAAAGGGTCATCCATGCCGTCAGTGTCATAAAATTCCAGCCGGTCCGGGACAACCTGACGCCATAAGGCATCGCCTGGTTGTTTAATGAGGCTGAGATAATAGGGATTTATACGCATAGGATAAATGTCTATCACCCTGTCAATATCTCCCGGGGGTGTTGGAAAGTGGGCTGGGAGTTGTTCGGCTTTTGAGATACTTTTCTGAAGAAGGGTTTTCCAGCGGTTCATATTTTGCGGTAAGTAATTTATTGCAGGAACTTATTAGTAGTTTTATTGCTGTTTTGCTGCTTTTTTGAAAATAACGGGCTTGGATGTGCCATAAAGTGAAGTGTAAAATTCTAGAGTCTTTTTTCC
>JAFDCT010000141.1 GCA_019312695.1 Deltaproteobacteria bacterium
CAGTGACAGCATAACAGGGGTTAAATGTACTTTAAAAAGTAAGTATAAAATTTCACGACTGGTAGATCAATATGCGGGGAATAATTGTTGCAGCAAGTTTCATTCTCACATTCTGCTGGACATCCGGAGCATTGGGCCAGCAAGGTGGAGGGGCAGCGACGCCCATCCAGATAGAAGCTGACCGGATGGAATCTTCCAGAGAGAATGGTGCTGTTTTGTTCTTCGGCAATGTCAAGGCCAACCAGGGCAGCCTTATTATCAATGCGGACGAAATGACCGTGGTCTATGCCAGGACCGGAAAACAGCCTGATACATCAGCTGAAGCTGCAGCTGGTCCGAGCCAGAAAATCGAAAAGATCACAGCTGTAGGAAATGTAAAAATTGTTCAGGGAGATTGGGTTGCTGCCGGAGACTCCATGGATTTCAAGGCCGAGGAAAGAATAGTCATTCTGTCCGGAAATGCCACAGCCTGGCAGGAGCAGAACATGGTCAGCGGCGAAAAAATCGTCCTTCATCTCGATGAAGGAAAAAGCATCGTGGAAAGCAGTTCTCAAAAGGGCGAAAGGGTAAAAGCATTTATCTATCCATCATCACAGGAATAAAAGGACTTAAGGAACTCCTGGGACAGGTAATGTTCCTCCAACCGGAGAAAGCATGGCACTTTTAGAAGCCAGGGATATAGTAAAACAATACCATAACCGCAGAGTGGTTGACGGAGTCAGCCTCCAGGTTGAGAACGGCAGTGTTGTTGGTCTGCTCGGACCCAATGGTGCCGGCAAGACCACCTCATTTTACATGATTGCCGGCTTTGTCAAGCCCAAATCGGGAAAGGTGCTGCTTGATGATGAAGATATTACCGGCCTGCCAATCCATAAACGGGCTAAAAGGGGAATCTCCTATCTTGCCCAGGAGCCATCAGTATTTAAAAAACTAACCGTCGAGGAAAACATACGGATCGTCCTTGAGCCATTAGGTCTGAAGGATGATGAAATCGATTACAGGATTAACAGCCTCCTTGAGGACATGAAAATCCAGGCACTTGCAGGCAACAAGGCCAATACTCTTTCAGGGGGTGAAAGGCGTCGCGTTGAAATAATGCGTGCCCTGGCCATAAAGCCCCGGTTCATTCTTCTTGACGAACCTTTTGCCGGCATTGATCCTCTGTCGGTGGCAGACCTGCAGCAGATTATCCTTGAGCTCAAGAATAAAGGGCTGGGTGTACTCATCTCCGATCATAATGTGCGTGAAACCCTGTCGGTCTGTGATTATGCCTATATAATCAGTAGCGGCAAGATTCTTACCAGAGGAAACGCCGGGGAAATAGTGAAAAATGAAGAGGCCCGAAAAATCTATCTGGGCGAAAATTTTGCAATATGATACAATGGGAATGTATGCAAGAAAGATACCATCCATTTTCTTTGTACCAAAACAAATTGTTAATTTTTCAAAAAACATGAAATTTTAATACATTAGCATTTTAGTTTTTTACGATAAGATTCAAAAAAAGGCGACAACAAAAATATGGCTCTCGCTTTAAAACAACAGCTTAAGTTAACGCAGCAGTTGCTGATGACCCCCCAGCTTCAGCAGGCTATTAAACTGCTGCAGCTTTCCCGGCTTGAGCTTGCCGAAACCATCCGCCAGGAAATAGAACAAAACCCTCTGCTTGAGGAGATCAGCCCGGGTGATCCTGATTATGAAATGAGCCCGGACTCTCCTCCTGCCGGGGAAGAAACACCTGCGACGAAAGATTCGGAAAGAACCGGTGAGGTTAACATGGAGGATACTTCCTCCTCCATGCAGGAGATAAACTGGGAAGACGATTACGAAAATTATTATGACGCAGGGTTCTCATTCACCAGGGAAACTCCGGAAAGCAACCGCCTGACCCAGCTTGACTTTCTCACCAAAGAAACCAGTCTTCAATCCCACCTGCAATGGCAGCTTTCGCATACAGAATTGTACCCTGAACTTGAGGATGCCGGTCTTTTTGTTATCGGCAATTTAAATCAGTACGGCTTTCTCACCGATATAACAATAGAAGACATTACAAGAGAAGTGGGCTGTGATGAGGAAACGGCAAGGCAGGCCATTGCCATTATCCAGGAGATGGACCCCGCTGGTGTGGCAGCAACCAATGTTCAGGAATCACTGCTGCTGCAGCTTAAAAGGCTTGATCTTGAAGAATCCCTGGCAACGGCAATAATCAAAGATCACCTGAACAACCTGGAATTGAAAAATTACGGAGCAATCGCCAAGGCAACCAAAAAACCGATTAAGGAGGTTTTGGCTGCCATAGATGTTATTACCGCTCTCAACCCCTTTCCGGGGGAACAGTATACTGAACGTGAGATACCCTATATCATCCCGGATGTCTTTGTTCATAAGGTGGTTGATGAATATCTTATTATCCTGAATGACGAGGGCTTACCCCATTTAAAGGTTTCTTCAGCCTACGAGCAAATAGTTGATGGTGACAGCAATGCTTCGGCAGAGACCAAGGCATATATCAAGGAAAAACTAAGGGATGCGGCCTGGCTCATTAAAAGCATGCAGCAGAGGCAGCGTACTATTTACAAGGTTGTGGAAAGCCTGCTTAAGTTTCAAAAAGACTTTTTTGAAAGAGGTGTCCAACACTTAAAGCCTCTTGTACTGCGTGACGTGGCTGAGGATATAGGCATGCATGAATCAACGATCAGCCGTGTAACCACCAACAAATATGTCCATACCCCGCAGGGTATATTTGAACTCAAATACTTTTTTTCCACCGCCATTCCTCAACAGAACGGGGGATCCCTTGCGGCAGAGAGCATCA
>JAFDCT010000142.1 GCA_019312695.1 Deltaproteobacteria bacterium
CGGAGCCGCACCCCTCGCCAACGACAATTTCAAGATTGGGGCAGGCAGCTTGTATATAGATGGCAAGAGCCTCAACAAGTTCAACCGGGGTAGTAATGGGAGGGCGCTGCGGTTCAACGAGGTTCGGCTTGATGATAATTCTTTTTACCGCGGCAAGATGTTCAACCAGTCCTGCAGCATCAAGGAGACGGGGCACGGATTTTTGCCATGAAGTGAAGCTGGTTGAATATATTGTGCTGTTTTTGGTGTTAGGTCCGGTCATCAAATTCTCGTTATATAATAATTCATATTTACTGATCCTGGCCAAAGGCTGAAAAACACTCCCGTACTCCTAAAACCCTGTACTCCAAAGCCCTCAGTGCCTTAATGCCTCTGTGCCTTTGAGTTTTGCGGGTTACTATCTTTTCTTGCTATTGCTTTAAGCCCTTCAAGCAGCACAAAACGACCCAGGGGAACTACCTGGCAGGGGAAACTCTGCACAAACAGAGGATTGTCACATAGTCCTCCAGAAAGATACAATTTTGTGGGTGAGCCTGCAAACCTGTAGGCATTGATGGCTATTCCCATGACAAACCGGGCCACTGCCTCTGCATCCGGAGTTCCGGAAACAACATCATCAAAAATACGGCTCATGCCCAAAACCCCGCAGGTGACAGAAAAAGGCCGGTCCGGAACAGGCAGTACGTGATAGTCAAGATCGTAATAACGTGCCAGCAGCTCTATGGTGAATCCCATGGAAGCCCCGCATTCACTGTTCCAGCCCATGTCATTGAGACGGCCGTCAATATAATGAATGAATTTAATGTCGCGGCTGCCGCAGTCAAGCAGGACAAAATCATTTTCAGTAATCAGCTGTTCGCCGCCGCGGGCCAGCACGGTCAGTTCGTTAACATAGCGGTCTGAGAAGCGCTTGCCGTTGTGGCCGGTTGCAATGGTAACCCTGTTCTCGACCGTCGTTGTCTTACTGGGAATAATATAGGGCTCAGGTCTGGCGGCAGAAAGATCGAGAAACTTACTGTATGATGTGCCAAAATCTCCAAGTATCATAAAGTTATAAGTGAGCTAAAGTGACTAAAGTTACAAGTTTTTAAATACATCCTATTTCTCCGGTTTCTCCCCTAGACCCGTAGAACCTCGAACCTCGAATCTCGAACCTCGAACCAACGACCCTTTGCCCCCTGTTTTCAATACACTCCCGACAATTCCAGAAAAGCCTGGATCTTTGCCTTGGCACTGCCGCCTGCCGTCACGTCACTGTCCAGAAAGAGTCCATGGGGATGTTTAAGTGCCAGGTGTCTGGCCAGGGCTGTTTTGGCGCAGAATGACTGGGCATAAAAAACGGTCGGCACCTCAGGATTATAATGAAGCTCAAGTTCATGGTCTGCCGGTGTTTTATTTTCCATGCATCTGGTCCAGCCGTAAATATGGGTCGTAGCAGGAAAGAGTTCCAGAATGGAAAAATCCCTCGGCGGCACCCCCCAGAATCCGGCCGCCGGTGTACATTCAGGTGGAGTTTTTGCCGATTTTTCAGCGGTTTTTACGCCCTCGGTTATTTGTTCGAATTTTTGCACAAGGTCCATTCGGGTCCGACAGATCGGGTTCCCAAAACCTGTCGTATCTTCATTTCTGGTCTTTATTACAGGGATGGCAAGCATATCCTCCAGAACTGTTGCCACATGCAGCGCGCAGTCGCATTTTCCCGGACCGACATCAATATAGATGGCCTCCAGATGAAGGTGTAGCGCATTTAAGACTACGGTGCGCAGGATGGCGCAATAGACCTTGGGCAGATAGGGCGCGGTCAACTCTATGTCAGCCCTGATCATGGGAGTGTCAAGGTCATGAATCGTAATATTGTCAGCATTCAGTTGCCTGATAATTTCTAACGGCGGCATACCGACAATACCAACATTTTTGTAATTCTTAATCATTTTAATATGTTGCAATTATAAAAAAATCAATTTTCAATTTAAATCACCTGTCTTCCTGCAGGATAAGATACGTTCCGGTTAAGGCAATTACCAGATGTATGGACCAGGCTGCGAGGTGATGATTTAAGATCTCAGCCTTGGCCAAAGACTGGAGGACAGACCAGCCTCCCCAGGCGCCAAAGGCCAGGCCGCAGCTTAGGGGGATAGCCAGTGACAGATCCCGGCCCCATCTCTGGTGTGCAATCAACAGCAGGGGCAGCCCAAGCATGAGAAGAGGTATACCCAGGAAGATAAATGATATCCGCTCAAGCAGTTTCAGCTCTGCCTCGGTTCCTCGTAATCCCTTATTGGTCATGGTGAGTGAAAAAAGTTCAGAAAGTGACATCTCATTTATTTTGTACTCAGGTATAAAAAAATCGTCGGGCTGAACCTTTAAGGGCAAACTTGTTTCAGCATAGGTGGTAATCTGATAATTGCCATCAGCGTTTTTTTGTTTAATGCGGGTGTTTTCAAAGGTCCATTTGCCGTTATTCCAGAAAGCCGAGTCGGCGGTCAGAAAAGTATCCAGGCGGTAGTTTTCATCCCAGCTGCTAAAAATAAAGAAGTCAAAGCGGTTGTTGCTTAATTCATGCTTCTCGAAAGAATAAAATCCCAGTTCATCCTTGTAGTAAAAACGATTGTTACGCAATATGCCACGGGGTTTTTCCTCCCGCACCTGCTCATAGAAAATAACATTGGTACTGGCAGTTGTCGGCGGTACTATCCACTCGGCAAATCCGAGGGTCAGCAGAGTAAAGACAACAGCGGTAGCGGTAATGGGAAAGGTAATTCTGAAGGTATGGATCCCGACGGCCTTTAATGCAAGGATCTCACCGCGATGGTTTAGAAGACCCAGAACGATAATGCCGCCCAAGAGAATAATAATAGGAGTAAGCTGTTCAACCATGAGAGGAATTTTGAAGATAAAATATTTAGCAGCCAATGCGAAACTCTTCTGATTTTCGATAAAATCATCAATGCGTTCAAAAAAATCTATCAGGAGATAAACGGTCACCAGGGCTGCCATGACAAGCACCATATATTTGGCAAACTGCTTGAAAAGGTAGCGGTCGAGCAGGAGCATCAGTTCCCTCCCCGGCGTCTGCGGAATTTACTGAAAAGGGCATAGGTGAAATCGTAGAATTTCTCCATATAGAGAGTATGTCTTTCTCCAGCAACATTTCTGATGAATAACAGTGTCAGGCCCAGAAATATGATATTAGGCAGCCACATGGCAGCCGCTGGCGGCATATACAGGGATTCACTTATGGTCTTGGCCCCGGTCAGCAGGACATAATATAAAATAAAAATGACCAGACCAAGGGGAATGCCAACGGTCTTATGCCTGGGGCCGGAAAGGAACCCAAGCGGAAACCCGAGAAGCGTTAGGATAAAACAGCTCACAGGCAAAGCCAGCCTTTGATGGAATTCATTCAAATAGGAAGCTGCCTCCCGGGTGTTTTTTCCCAGCCGGTCAGCCTCGGCCAGGAGTTCGCCCGGCAGCATGGTGGACTTGCCAGTTTTGGCAAGAGGATTTGTTCTTGGTGCTTCAAGCGGCAAGACCATGTCATACTGTTCAAAATCTATGGTCTGGACCGCATCCAGGGTGGTACGGTTTAAGATGCCGTTATGCAATGAAATTGAGAGCGTGCCCAGATTTGAATCAGCTGAAATTACACCGTTTTCTGAAATAATTGTTACCGGATGTCTGCTGTCACGCGTGTCAGAGATATAGACGCCATTCCATGTTTTGGATTTCTTATCAATATGGTCGGCATAAAGTACAATATTGCCTAAATTTTGACTGAAACGTTTCTCTTGCATGGATCTTTCCACTTTTTCCTTGGCGAGCTGAAAGGCAAGTTCGACCGTGGCCCTGTTGCCTGCAGGAATAAGGTAAATGGCAAAAAGACCGGTGAGCAGTGCGGTACAAAGGGCAACGAATATCACTGGAGGAAGCATTCTGTAAAGACTTATGCCGCTGGCTTTTAAAACCATCAGTTCATTTTCGTTATTAATGTGGGTTATGCCCAGAACAACACCCATCATGCTTGACATGGGCAGGGCAAAAAGCAGCAGCTGTGGTGAGAAATAAGCATACAATCTGATAAAATCACCAAAACCGATATTATAATCCAGTATTATATCGAGTATCGGGATGAGCTTACCCAGAAAAAGTATGGAGGTTAATATAATGAGACTGGCATAAAATGGGGCCAGAACCTGATTGATAAGGTATGTATAAAGTAACCTGGGCATAATTTTCAGCAGGATTCGATAAAATCAAGGATCATAGAAATATTGCCTGTCGGCAGAGTTTTTTTGCGAAAACCGGATAAAAGTATATAAGGTTCCATAATGTAAAGTTATAACCTCCCGGGTTTATTGACACTATTTACTGAAATACTCTAACAGCCCGGACAGGCCAGTGCAAGCATAATGGCATGGTAAGCTCTGTACAGATAGCGATTGAACCGCGCAGCCCATAAAAGTATAGTTTGTAAACCCGAACTTGACATTGGGGTTGAGACATTGTATCCCGTTTATCCCTGTTCTGTTCAAAAAGGGGGTGGACAGAAAAATGTTGTTGAAGAGGCTGGGGACAGGTTTGAGGCAGGTTGTCAGCGCAGCATGAAAATCAGACGCTTGCAAAGCAGAATCCCGCAGAAGACCAGCAATATACCTAAAACATTGCTTAATGTGATATAGGCCAGCCCGGTTTTCCAGTCGCCCATCTTGAACAGCTGAAAGGTTTCCCTGGTGAACGTGGAAAAGGTGGTAAAACCACCCAGCAGGCCGGTAAAGATAAAAAGGCGCCATTCATGCGACCAGTGGGTCTCATCGAACAGGCACCAGATAAAACCGATAAGAAACGAGCCCAGGAGGTTAACGGCAAGTGTTCCTGCCGGGAAGACGGGTCCGGCAAAGCGCTGGACAAAGAGAAACATTCCGTGCCGGCAGGCTGCTCCGATAGAGCCCCCGGCCATAATTGCAATAATGTTGAGCATAAAACGTACTGATTTAAAAAATGATTTTAAGTAAACGGCAAATTTTGGCTACACTTACCATTCAATGCTTTTCCCGTCAAGAAAAGCATTGCTGACTGGTTCGTCGGCCTCAATGGAGTAACAGAGGGAATTGCTATGCAGTCTCTGGTGCAACTGTATGACATAGAAGCCACGCCCCCCAGCCTGGGGGATAATACCGGCGATTTGGATCGTCTGAAGAAAGCCCTGTCTCGTTATCTCGAAGACCGGAAACCCGTTGTGCCCTTCCACCGTATTGCTCCCGTTGCCGAAGCATTCAGGAATTCAGGCTTCAAAGGATGCGCCGCGGTCATTCATTATCCGGATGGTCCCAGGCTGGTTGATTTTTTTGCCCGGGCGCCGGAGATCCTTGTAGGCATGGCACTTGATCTTGGCACCACGCACCTGGAAGCGTCACTGGTGGATTTATTAAGCGGCAGGATCCTCGAACGGGATACTGTGGAGAACGGCCAGTTGGAATTCGGCACCGACATCCTGACCAGGATCCACTTTGCGGCAAATAAGATCGGGAAGCAAACAGGCCTGGACCTGCTGCATGATCGGGTCCTGGCCTCCATTCATTCACTGGCCGCCGGGTTGACCGGAAAAGTCGGTATTGAACCGGGTCAGATCATGGCGCTGTGTGTTTCCGGAAATACATCCATGGCGCATTTTTTCCTGAAGCAGAATCCTTATCATCTCTGCCGTGAGCCTTACATTCCGGTGGTAAATGGCCCGGACCCCTTTGCTGCCTCCGAACTGGACCTTAAGCTGCATCCGGAGGCTGTTGTCTGGATCATGCCGAGCATCGGCAGTTATTTCGGCGGTGATCTCATATCAGGTATTCTTGCCAGCGGCCTTGACCGACAGGAAGAAACCTCTATGCTCATTGATGTCGGGACCAACGCAGAAGTCGTGGTCGGCAATCGGGACTGGCTTATTGCCTGCGCCGGTGCAGCCGGTCCTGCTCTGGAGGGCGGCGTCGCACGGATGGGCATGCGCGCCGAGCCGGGGGCCATCGAGCACTGTGCTATTGACACCGAGAGCGGCAGGATTGAATATCAGACAATCGGCGGCAAACCGGCCCGGGGAATTTGCGGTTCAGGGGTTATCGACCTGGTTGCAGGACTCTATCTTGCCAGGATCATTGACATTCGGGGCAAATTCAGGCCCCGGCAGCCCCAGGCCGCCGGGAGGCTGGTCCCGCATGGCGACGGCCTGGCCTATGTTGTGGTTTCGGCCGAGGAGAGCGGGGTGGGTGAAGCTATTTTGCTGAGCCAGTTGGATATCGATGCCCTGATGCGTTGCAAGGCTGCCATGTATTCAATTCTGGCAACCATAACCAACCAGGTGGGTGTCGCATTTCATGATCTGCACAGGATCTATGTGGCCGGTGCCTTTGGCAAGCATATTTCACCCAGGCAGGCCATAGTTCTGGGAATGCTGCCAGATCTCCCCCTGGAGGTTTACAGGCCTCTTGGCAACAGTTCCCTGGCCGGTGCCGAACTGATGCTGACTGATGCTTCCGCCAGGGCCAGATGCAAAGAGGTGATGGCCAAAGTCACCTATGTTGAGTTAAACGTCAATCAGGAATTCATGATCCGCTTTTCCGGCTCACGCTTCATACCCCACACCGATCATACGCTCTTCCCCTCTGTGCCTTTTTATAATTAATTCTATATAAGGGCCGCCATTACTGGAAACTTGCAACTTGTACCTTTCACATGTTATTATCTGCGCTTTGCGAAAAATACCCCCTGTGAAGGGACAATCATACAGATACTTAATTTTTGAAAGTAATGAAGCAGAAATCAGGTAAGTACAACCGGTATTCTACCGTGACCAAGAATACTGCAAAAGAACGTCTGCGGCACTTCTGGGATGTATTCCAGAAAGAGGATGACGTTCTTGTCGTCATAAATGCTGATCCGGATGCTCTGGCATGCGCTATGGCAGCCAAGCGCCTCCTGCGTTACAGAGTCAAAAGCATTACTGTCGGCTATCCCAATGAGGTCAGAAGGCTGAGCAATATGGCCATGATGGATCTCCTCAAGATCCAGGCGCATAGGCTGCAGAACCTCAAGCTCAATGACTACAGCAAAAAGGTGATGCTTGATTCACAACCGTCCCATCTGCCGATTTTTGAGAATATTGAGTTTGATGTGGTTATCGATCATCATCCCGTGGCCAACAGCTGGAAGGCAACCCATGTCGATATCAGGCCCGATTACGGGGCGGCCTCCTCAATAATGGTAGAATATCTGCGGGCCGCGGACCTCAAGCCGTCCGTCTATCTTGCCACAGCTCTTTTTTATGCCATTAAGGTTGATACCCACAACTTTGAAAAGAAAGCGCGCCTTGCAGATGCCATTTCTTTCCGGTATCTTTTTAATATTGCCAACCAGAATCTAGTGAGGAAGATTGAGCTTTCCGAACTGCGCCTCTCGGAGCTGTCGTATTTCAAAACAGCCCTGGCCGAGATGAAAGTGAGCAAGAGACGGCTTTATGCCCACGTCGGGCGGGTCCGAAGCCCTGATATCCTCGTTATTATTGCTGATTTTCTCAACCAGGTGCATGATATATCGTGGGTTGTCGTCTCGGGTATTCATGGTGAAAGGCTGGTGGTTATATACCGTTGTGACGGCTACAAGAGAAATGCCGGAAAACTGGCTGCCAAGACCTTCGGGGAAATCGGTGTTGCCGGTGGCCACAGGGAAGCGGCCCGGGCGGAAGTACCCTTGAAGAATCTTGATCTGCATGATAATGCATTTACTACTGAAACGTTAAAGAAGATTACAACAAAGCATTTATAACTTCTATCAGGGCGCTGTATGAAGCTGAAGCCAAAAACATTGGCCATGATCCTGGCCGGCGGCCGGGTTGATGATCTGACAGTCCTGACCTTCCATCGCCCGAAATCCGCTGTACCTTTCGGCGGCTTTACCAGGGTTATTGATTTTCCCTTGAGCAACCTGATGAATTCCGGCCTGGACCGGGTTGCTATCTTAAGCCAGTATCGCAGCTATTCCCTTATAAACCATATCGGTATCGGGGCGGCCTGGGACATGATCGGCAGCTACCGTGGTATTTCGGTCCTGCCTCCCTTTATAGGCTACGGCCATTCCCAGTGGTACCGGGGTTCTTCTGACGCAGTCTACCAGAATCTAGACTTTATCCAGTATATCAATCCTGAGCAGCTGCTTATCCTTTCCGGCGATCATATTTATCGCATGGATTACCGTGAGCTCATCAATTATCACCGGGAAAAAGATGCTGACTTGACCATGGCCTGCTTAAGGGTGCCGATGGATGAAGCCCACCGTTTCGGACTGGCTGATATTGATGATGAGGACGGGGAATTGGGCGGCAAGGTCATCCGTTACCGGGAAAAACCGGAAAATCCGGAATATAACTGGGCCTCACTGACAGTTTTCTGTTTCAAGCCGGATGTACTTTATACAGTGCTTGAAGCAAATATCCGGGAAGACGCATCCTATGAGTTCGGCCGTGATATCATTCCCCGCCTGCTGAACGAGAACCGCAGGGTTTACGGCTTCAAGTTCAAGGGCTACTGGGGCTATACCCGCACCATTGAAGAATACTGGCAGACAAATATGGATTTGCTGGGACCGGATCCGAAAATACAGTTTGCCGACTGGGGTGTGAGAACCAACCTGGAGCATCGGGACATTAAAGACTGCCAACCTTTGAAAGTTGGCAAAGGCGCCCGGATTTCCGACAGTCTCATCTATAACGGCTGCATTGTTGAAGGTGAAGTGGAGCATTCCATCCTCTTCCCAGGCACCCATGTTGAAAAGGGGGCCAGGGTAAAAGACTCGGTCCTCTTTTTTAAGAATGTGGTGGGCAAGGATGCTGTGCTTGATAAGGTCATAAGTGATGTCAACACCACCTTTGGCAGGGGAGTGAGGGTCGGCGAAGTGACCAGGCCCGGTAAAAAGGAGGCCGCTGTCATCGGCTGGAACAATTTTATTAAACCAAATACCATAATCGGTTCGGGATGCACAGTATACCCGGGCATGCCGTCTGACAAGATCCCGAAACAGGTTGAACCAGGTGAGGTGGTCCGGTGAGTAATATTGAGGACACACTGGTGCTTTTACTGGCAGGCGGGGTCGGCAGCCGTCTCAATATCCTGGTAACACCCAGGGCCAAACCGGCCGTGCCCTTTGCAGGACTATACAGGATTATTGATTTCAGTCTGAGCAATGTCATGAATTCGGGTATGAAAAAAGTCGGAGTGCTCACCCAGTACAAACCCCTGTCTCTCATGCGCCATCTTGCCACAGGTGATGCCTGGGATTTGACAGGCCGCACCCGGGGTATAAAGATCCTGCCGCCCAGCACCGGCTTCAGAGATTCAGACTGGTACAAAGGGACGGCGGATGCCATCCGGCAGAATCTGAATTTTATAAGGAGCCATCCATCAAAAGAGATTCTCATCCTCTCCGGAGACCATATATATCAGATGGACCTTTATGCCATGGTAGAGTTCCATCGCGAGAAAAAGGCCGATATAACCATCGGTATGATGATCGTGCCCGAAAGCCAGATCCATCAGTTCGGCACAGGTATTACCAATGATGATGGCCGTATAGTCGAATGGGAGGAAAAACCCAAGAATCCTCGGACAAACCTCGCCTCAATGGGTATCTATGTCTTTGAGACAGAATATCTGCTGAACCTGCTGGCAGAAGATAAGGAACTGGTTGATTTCGGCATGCATCTGATACCAAGGGCGATTTCCAGGGATAACGTTTTTGCCTATCCGTTTGACGGCTACTGGCGCGATGTCGGCACCATCCAGGCATACTGGGAAGCCAACATGGACGTACTTAAAGACGACCCCGAGATTTCACCTGAGGCCTGGGGTATCAGGCCCAACCTGGAATCAGAACAGATACTGCCAGACAGGATTCCGGCCCGGTTTGCAGCCGGCAGCAGGGTTTGCTGTTCCATGATTTCAGCCGGCTGCGTTATTGAAGGAGAGGTGGTCAATTCAGTTCTTTCGCCCGGGGTAAAGGTGGGTAAAGGCTGCCGTGTAAGTGATTCCATAATCCTGCATGACAGTGTCATAGAAGAAGGCGCAACCGTTGACCTGGCAGTATTGGATAAACGGGTCAGGGTAGGCAAGGGAGCTGTTGTCGGCAAAGGTAACAGGAAGAACATTCCCAATAAAAAATACCCGGATCATCTCTATACAGGAATAACATTGATCGGCAAGGAAGCTGTTATTCCTCCGGGCACGGTCATCGGCCGCAACTGCATAATAAAGCCATGGTGTAAACAGCATTGTTTCAGGGAGAATGTGTTACCAGACGGTGAAACTGTTTAAATAAAGAACGTAAAGAAAAATCAACAATGGGGTGATTGTATGCGAAAAACTGTAATTTTGGTGTGTATTGGCATTATGGTTAGTTTTGTGGCAGCATATGCGCAAAGCGATGAACCGGTTACGTTTCAGGACTTTGTCAAGGGTAAGGAAGCATTTGAAGAGAACTGCATTGAATGCCATTCCCTTGAGTGGCCCTTAAAAAAGATCGCCAACCGTGAGGAATGGGATCTGACCCTGAATAAAATGGCAAATACAGGAGCGGTCTTAAGCAAGAAGCAGAGGCAGCAGGTACTTGAATACCTGGTGGCAAAATCCTCATTTCAGGTCAAATGCTCAGTCTGTCATGCTTTAGAGAGACCACTGGAAAAGAACAAGGAGTTCCAGGACTGGATCCAGACGGTCAGGCGCATGGCCGAGAAGAAGCCGGGACATTTGACCGATGATGAGATAGAGGCGATATCCGGCTTCCTTACTGCAAAAGGGGCGGAAACAAAACTCTACTAGTCCGGAAAAACCGGGTGAAACAGCCTGATTTTTGTTGACAAATCCAACGTAAAAATCTAAGTCAACATATTCGTTTTTTTGCTTGGGACTCTATTGAGTGGAAACGTATAAAGATTATTGCAGTATCGGTTGCTGTTTTATTTCATGTATTAAGTTTATCAGGCTTAACTTTTGTAAATCATTTAACTAAATTCATAATAAGTGCCACAATTTTTAATTTTTAATTCTTAATTCAAGATTGAAGCTGAAAATTCTGTTGACACTTAAAAAAATCATGATAACTTCAAGTGCCAGTTCTAACAAAAGATTAAAGCTGTATAGTGTTGTGCTATAAGTAACCTGCTGGTTGTGAAAACAGAAGAAAAGATGAAGGTATCTGAACGCCAATAAACTCAAAAGGAGGAATGTGGAACATGAGCAAAAAGTCTTTAGTATTGTTGGTAGTAACAGCCATGACCCTGGGGCTGGCCCTTACAGTATCAATCAGCTTTGCAGAGCTTGACAAGGGACCGGCGGAAATTACCCTGAATGTAGACGGCAAAAAACCTGCGGTTTTCCCGCATGCTGCCCATCAGGAAAAACTCGGTGACTGCGGTACATGTCATCATTATGTAGATGAGGCTGGCGTCCGTAATCCCTGCGATGACGGTACTCCACAAGAGTATTTCGCGAAATGTGATAGCTGCCATAATGCTGATTTTGCCAATGAAAAACTCCGCACCTGGAAAGACATCGGTCACGGTCTGTGCAAGGATTGCCATACCAAGATGAAAGATAAAGGTGCACCAACCAAGTGCAATGACTGCCACGTCAAAGCAGAATAAGCTTTAAAATTTTTAAAATTTGTA
>JAFDCT010000143.1 GCA_019312695.1 Deltaproteobacteria bacterium
CTCAATAATGGCACCGCGCACTGCGTGACAGGTTTCAGGGGCCGGGATTATACCCTCTGTCCTGGCAAACAGAACACCTGCTTCAAAAGTCTCCAGCTGGTGCACACTGATGGGATCAATGATTTTTTCACGGATCAGCGCGCTGACAATAGGGGCCATACCGTGATAGCGCAAGCCGCCAGCGTGGATGCCAGGCGAGACAAAATCGTGCCCCAGGGTATGCATCTGCATAAGCGGCGTTGTCTGACCGGTATCACCAAAATCATAGGTAAATTTCCCTTTTGTCATGGTGGGACAGGAAGCAGGCTCAACACCGACAAACCGTACTTTTTTGCCCTCAAAGGCGTCAGCTACAAAAGGCACGGCAAGCCCGGCAAAGTTGGAACCGCCGCCGCAGCAGCCAATCACCACATCCGGATAGTCGCCGGCGATCTCCATTTGCTTCTTGGCTTCAAGGCCGACGATGGTCTGGTGCAGAATTACGTGATTTAAAACAGAACCCAGGGAATAGTTAGTGCCTTCAGTGGTTGCAGCATCTTCAATAGCCTCGCTGATTGCAATGCCAAGGGATCCGGGCGTATTAGGATCCTTTGCAAGAAAAGACCTGCCGGTATTGGTGTCAGGGCTCGGGCTTGCAACAACTGTTCCGCCAAAGGTCTGCATCATTGTCTTACGATACGGTTTCTGATCAAAGGAGACCCGCACCATGTACACCTTGCATTCAAGGCCGAATTTATTGGTCGCAAAGCAGAGCGCGCTGCCCCATTGACCTGCACCGGTCTCGGTGGCAAGCCTGGTTATACCTTCCCTTTTATTATAATATGCCTGTGCCACTGCACTGTTGGGCTTATGGCTGCCGTTTGGCGAGACTCCTTCATTCTTGTAATAAATCTTGGCCTTGGTGCCGAGGGCCTGTTCCAGTTTGTAGGCCCTGACCAGCGGTGACGGCCGCCAGATAGAGTATATCTCCCGTACCTCGTCAGGGATATCTATCCAGCGGTTAGGGCTCATCTCCTGTTCCAGAAGCCCCATCGGGAAAATGGCAGCAAGTTTTTCAGGAGCAATAGGTTCTTTTGTCCCTGGATCCAGAGGCGGCTGCATGCCATTTGGGATATCAGGGCAGATATTATACCACTGGGTGGGCATCTCATCTTCGCGAAGGATAATCTTCTTAGGGTTCATACTTTCTCCTTTCCGTTAGCAACATTTTTTCAGCTGTATACCATCCACAAACGCAGGCTAAGAATTACTATAAAGTTTTTACAATCGCAAACTTAAATATAAGAAAATAACAAGGGAGACTATGCAGAATTGTTCACGACGGGTTTACTCCAAACTTTTAAGATTCTCGCAGCAAAAATTTCTTCATCTGTTAAATCTAAAACCGCTTTAAGGATTTCGGCAGGCTTTCCTGCAGCTTTGCCTTGCTCCTGGCAAATAACCAGATCAAGTTCGCTATTCCCGGAGACAGTAATGCTCTCAACCTGCTTTCTGATATCCAGTTCCTTTGCTCTCCCTTTTCTGATCTTCGTCATGATGAAGCTGTCTCCAGCCATAAAATTTTTCAAAGCATTTCTGCCATCTTCTGTAAAGTTCCGGTCAAAAGTGATCGTATAACAGGTTATATTTTTGCCTTCAGCTTCAAAAGTTTTATCAGGCATGTCGGCAACAGACATGATTTTCAGGCCTGCCGGCAATTGTTCATTGATACACTGCCGTAATCGTCGCGTATCGACAATCTTTTCTGTAAGGTCAACATCCAGGTGCTCTACCAGGCTTTCAGTGCCAACAGGCAAAGCCGGACTGAAGGAAACTTTTGGCACCGGATTGAATCCCTGCGTGTAATGCAATTTTACCCCTGCCCGCCTGAACGCCTGGAAAAAAACCTGTATCACCTCAAGGTGACTTAAAAACCTGAGATCATCCTGCTTGGCATAGGATATGCGATACCAGTGGTGTGGCATGTCTGCATCACCTTCTGTCTCCGTGTCTGTTTTTCCCGTGCAGGTTTTTCCTGAGGTTTCAGCAGCAGCGGAATTGATTCCTGTCACGCTATTTTCACTGTCCTCTTTGACTTTGCACTGGACTACCGGCTTGACTTGCTTAAAATCACAGATCCCGCAATTCTGGCAGCCATAAACGCGGCAATCCCGTGTATAAGCACCTGACAATGATTTTTCCAGTTCCGCTTTAAGAAATTCCTCATCAACACCGGTATCCAGGTGCTGCCATGGCAGGATTTCTGTCAGATCGCGCCGGCGCAGATATTTTTTCAAATCAATTTTACACGACGTGGCTGCATCCTGCCAGATAGCCAAATCATACTGTTCAGACCAGGCATCCAGACGTGCCCCATTCTGCCAGGCTTCTTCTATAAGCCTTGATAACCGCCTGTCCCCCCGTGCCATCACCCCTTCAAGAAAACTCTGTTTAGGATCATGCCACTTCAGTTTATAGTTTCCTCTGGGCAGATTTTTTTTCAACAGGTCAATCCTGTCATAAGCCTCCTCAATGGAAATTTGTGGTTCCCATTGAAACGGGGTGTGAGGCTTAGGCACAAAGGTAGCCACACTGACATTTATCCGCAGCGGCCTGGGCCCAGTAACCCGGGCTGCTTTGTGCACAAGATCAGCAATTGCTGTGACATCTTCTTCGGTTTCAGTAGGCAGGCCGAACATAAAGTAAAATTTCAGCAATTTCCAACCGAAAATTTTGGCATCTTTGCAGGTTTGCAGCAGATCGTCTTCAGTTATCCCCTTATTGATGACCTTGCGAAGCCGGTCAGTACCCGCTTCAGGAGCAAGGGTAAAACCTGTTTTTCTTACCCGTTTTATCTGGTTCATAATTTCCGGGGTGAGGGTCCCGACACGCATGGATGGCATAGAAACTGATATGTAGTCTTTTACAAACCTGTCCATCAGGCGGCCCAGTAACGGGGAAAGGCAGGAGTAATCCCCCGTTGATAAGGACAGCAAAGCAAGTTCCTCGAATCCGCCTGCTGGCATACCTTTTTCCGCAATTTCCATCACCCTGTCAGCCGTACGTTCCCGAACCGGCCTGTAAATAATTCCCGCCTGACAGAAACGACAGCCACGGGTACAGCCACGAGCCACCTCAATACCCAGACGGTCATGGACTATACGGACCAGAGGCACAAGAGGCTTTTTCTGATAAGGAAGGGTTTCAAGGTCAGAAAGAATACGGCGTTCAACTTTTTCATGGCCTTTTTTGAGAGGAGCGACAGCAATCAATTTGCCTCGACTGTCATACCGGGGCTCAAAAAATGAGGGAACATAAACACCCGTTATTGCGGCAAGTTTTTCAAGGGTTTCCGAGCGGCCCAGTTTTGTTTCCTTGGCAGATTTTAAAACTTCTGCTATTTCAAGAACTGCCTCCTCACCGTCACCCAGGAGAATCGCATCAAAAAAATCTGCTACAGGCTCGGGATTGAAACTGCCGGAGCCGCCGCCTATAATATAAGGTTGTGATTCATCCCGTGCCGATGATCTGAATGGAATGCAGCCCAGTGCCAGAATAGTCAGGATGTTCGTGTAGCACAGTTCATAGGGCAAGGTGATGCCGATCATGTCGAATTCAGCCAGGGGCTGCCGGGATTCAACTGCAAATATTGGCATTCCCTGTCTGAGCAGTAATTCCTCTAAGTCCTTGTCAGGCGCATATATCCTATCTGCCAGCAGATCCGGCTGCCTGTTAATGATAGTATAGAGAATTTGCAGGCCGTGATGTGACATGCCGATCTCATAAAGATCAGGGAAAATGAGCCCAATTCTCAGTGCTGCCGTATCCCAATTTTTGTAGCAGGCATTGAACTCATGACCTATATACCTGCTCGGCTTTTTGACATGGGCAAGGAATTTACCGACATTTTCCGGCCTGAATTTGGTCATTGAACCAGCACCTATTATTTGTAATTATCTGAAAAGCAGTTGTTCGAAATTATCCGGAATTTCCAGAGAGAAATCCTCTGCGGCAAAGTGTGCATCTTCTATGAATGAATGAAGCTTTAATGTAATTTTCTCAGAACCTGTTTGAGAGGACACGCTAATGCTGCCTGGAATTCTGCAGAAATCCTCTATCGTAACGATAGTGAAATTATCTGCTCTGGAACTTCCCAGGTTTCTTTTTCCAATACCGCTTATTTGCTGGTAATCTGTATAAAGTACATCAACGAGATGTCTGCCTCGCTCATCGCGTAAGACATGGCGCAAAATCAGCAGTTCATCCGGATCAAACAGGACCATGCTTTCATGGTCGATGGCTCCGGCTTGGCTAATTTGCAGCCAGAATCCATCCTGTTCCCTGTCCCGCATAACCGCCTGAATCTGTATATCTCCCGGTGGCAATCTGCCGCTCAGCCAATAGTAGGATTTTTCAGGTTCAAAACCTGCCGGCGCAAATTTATCGTAGGCTTCAGAACGGACGGAACCTGAATAGGCTTTTTCTTCAAACACATTAAGGCTTTTGATCATTTTACCGTCTGTCACTAAAATATACCAGGGTTGCCCCAGCGGATTCAGTGCCACAAACCTGGCATACCCTGGCTTCATTGCCTGGAGATAACCCGAAAGTTTCCCAGTATGCTCTCTAAACCAGCCGGGAACAGACAGGGCAACATCAACTTCAGCATCCAGGCAGCAAGCGCATGTTTCCCGGCTTATCTCCTGGTAACGTTTAAAAGCTTCAGAAACAGCAGCAATCTCTTTTTCGTCCGCTGGATAAGTTTGCAGAACCGGCCTGGCACAACCCTGGACAAAAATCAGGACAAGTAAAAGTGGAATAAAGTGACTTCTGAGATCCTGTCGTGATACCCTCCTCACTTCTGGCTCCCGGTTTTGACTGAATTTATTTTTTTGTTGACGCTTTCCCTCTTATTCTCTTCCTCATAAAGTTCATAGGCCTGTTTATATGCAGCAAGCGCCTTTTCAAAC
>JAFDCT010000144.1 GCA_019312695.1 Deltaproteobacteria bacterium
TACCGAAAAATAGCTTCTATTTTAGCAAGTATCCTGACCTTCTTAAATGGTTATTTAGTGAAATCTCAAAACATTCGTTAGTCATTTCCCCAAATTTGCCTCGCAAGTTGAGTCATCAGAACTAATCGGCAATCCTTAAACCCTTACTAAAACTACAAGCAGCTAATTTTTCTGTTTATTGGTTCATATCTTGCATATAACACTGCGTTTAACGGGAATGGTTTGTCGTGATAACAGAGATAATTGAGGGCCAAAATGAATAAAAAAATATATGACATATTAGGCAAATTTGATGAAACAGGTTATGACAGAGAAGGATATGACATATGGGGATATGACAGAGATGGTTTTGACAGAGAAGGCTTTAACAAATTTGGTTATGACAGAGAGGGGGTATTACGCTTCCAAAAAATTACAACATCCTAGAATGAATCAATAAGGAAACTATTTACAAAGCACAATTATTATAGATGGAAAAAGCTAAACCGAAAGGAATTAATTAATACACTTTATTCACGCACCAGAATCATCAGTTGTGCCAAAAGTGCCACTACAGCAGTATCTGTCCGCAGAATCCTCTTTCCTAAACTTACAGGTATAAAAGACTGCTCAATAAACTTATCAATCTCAAAATCTACCCACCCACCTTCAGGGCCGACTGCAAGCAGTGTTCTGCCCCCCTGATCAAGCCCTTTTAACTGTTTCAGATTTTTATTGACTTCAGGATGAGCGACCAGCAGTCTGCTGTATGTTTCTTTTATTGCTGGAATGAAATCCTCCACAAAGGGCCTGAATCGCCTATGAATGCTGACTTGCGGCAAACGGGTATCTTTGGCCTGTTCCAGGCCCTGAACAAGATATGGCCGATAATTATCATCTTTGATGAGGCCCGCATCAAAAAAACTTTTTTCGACCCTGTTGGCATTGATCAGAAATATCCTGCTCACGCCAAGTGAAGTTACCTGCGCCAGTAACCTTTTAAGCATAATTGGCCTGACGAGTCCCAGTACAAGATCAGTAGCAGGTTGTTTAGGAAGAATATCATGGGCGGAAAAACACAATGTCACTTCAGCCTTCTTACCACTTCCTCGAATTGCGAGAATCTCCGCTGTCCCGACAGGACCGTTAATAATACCTGCCCTGATAATGTCCCCTGTTCTGCAGCCAAGGACCTTTATGATATGTTCACTCCGTCTGTCTTGAAGACAGGCCATGTTATCATTTTTGATTTCTTTAGATTCAAAAAGGAGCAAGTTCATTGTAATTGTTTCATTAAGAGATTAAATAATAGATAAAATCTGTATTATTGAGATCTGCCTGCATCATAAAAATAGTAAAGTGGTAGATAATTTTAGGCATATTTTCGCATGAAAATGGTTTTTTACAATATATTTCAGGTTACTGGCCTGATACTATTATCACCGCTACTTTTAATCAAAATAATCATTTCTCCAAAATACCGCGGTAGAATTTTTTTAAAGCTGGGTTTTGCTCTTGAAACCCTTACGCAAAAACTCCCTGATGGAAGAAAACGAATTTGGGTTCATGCCCTTTCGGTAGGTGAAGTCCTTTCAGCACAGCCGCTGGTCAGAAAAATTCGTTCGACCTATCCTGACATTACCATAATTTTCTCCGCATCTACAAAAACCGGTGAAGAGCTTTGCCGGGATGTCATGGCAGATGACATTGACCTTTTTGTGCCATTTCCTATCGACCTGTATAGTATTGCCAAAAAATTCATCAACCTTATTAATCCAGACCTTTTTATCTTGATTGAAACTGATTTCTGGCCAAACTTTGTTGATATCCTGGCTAAGGAAAATATACCTGCCATCCTGGTTAACGGCCGCATTTCTCAAAGCTCTTTCAAACGCTACCACAGGTTTCGCTTCCTTTTTGTGCCTATGTTCAATATCTTCAGATTTATTTCAATGCAGACTGCAGCGGATGCCATTAAAATGGTCCAGCTCGGGGTTGAGGCTGACAAAGTAAAGGCGCTGGGAAATCTGAAATATGATGCTGTACTGCCTGATACTGTAGGCTGGGAAAAAGAACAGCGTCCAACATCATTCTACCGTAAACAATTCGGCATAACTCCGGAAAAAATTGTCTGGATAGCAGGTTCAACTCATGCGGGCGAGGAAGTTGCAATTCTGGCAGCATATAAACGTTTATCCCTGCTCTTTCCGGACCTGTTTCTTGTTCTGGCGCCCCGCAATGTGGAAAGGGGTCGCCAGATAAAAGAAATAGCGAATAATCTTGGCTTAACTGTCAGACAGCGGACCGTTCCTTTTCAGGATGAAGAGGTTCCAGGAACGCCATTACTCATCCTTGATACCATGGGTGAACTTTCACGCATGTATAGTTTCTGCGATATTGCCTTTATCGGCGGCAGCCTGATCCCCGATGGAGGCCATAATCCCCTGGAGCCTGCAGCCTTTGGTAAGCCCATCCTTTTTGGGCCGTATATGGATGACTTTACGGAAATTTCATCAGATCTACTGGATAAGAATGCAGCTATTGTCTGTCATGATGAAGATGATATCTTTGAAATATTGAAACATCTGCTCACTAACGCCACGCTGAGAAAAGAAATGGGTGAACAAGCACAGGCCCTGGTTTTACAGCATCGTGGTGTGACCATGCGGCATCTCGAGATTATCGATTTTATCATCAACTCCAAATAATACCCCTGATCAAAGAGATTAATTGCTTTAATCACTGTATCTTCCCCCCTGCCGGTAAGATTTGTCACCGGGGAATCCTTTTCTACCCCTGTCACGATGCTTCTGTTTCAACTCCTGAAACCGCTCAGCGCCAATTATTTCCCTGATCGCCATAAACATTTCAAAACGTTCCCTTGCCAGTTTTCTTCTGGCCTGCTCAAGGCTTTCGTAACGCTCCATTATCTTCTGTTTGTCCATATCCTGGACACCAAGGAGGAGATCCAGTTCAAAACGCTGCTTTTCAACATCATTTTTAAGATCAATCATTTTTCTGCGGCTTTCCGTGTATTTTTCATCCAAAACTCTCATTTCAGCGTCAGTCAATTCCAAGTCCTGCCTGATGGACTTGTCATGCCACCACTTGCCATGCATCATCCCTTGGGCTAAAAGGGTTGTTGGCAGAAAGACCAACAAAAACATTACTCCAACCCATAATTTTTTTCTTAACATTGCCTGTTTCCTCCTTAAATAAAAAGTTCTGATTGGGAATCATCCTGCATACCAGGTACTATAAAATCCAAAAAATCATCATCATAACCTGCCCCGTTCTCCCCAGTAATCCTGTATATGTCATCAGATAACGGGTATTCCACCATCTCTGAAATCTCACGCATCAGGGCTTCATCCTCCAGCAAATTTTCCTGCTGCTGAAGCATAGTATACTGGATAGGAGTTACAGTCTGCATGCCCATGAAATAGAAGAACATGAGCAATCCTGCCATGGCTACAGCCCCGAAAAAAGGCAGCCAACCTCCATAATGACTGCCCATTGAAGGTTTAGCGGCGGGCAGCTTTACTGTGCCGGAAAAAGGAGGCACGGCCTGCCTGGCTTCACGGCCAAAATCCTGTAAATCACCGCTAAACTGTTCGACCTTAATGTTGCAGGCCTCACATACCTGTAGATGTTGGCGTGCTTCTCCGCTTAGTTCCTGTTTATCAATTACCGCCCAGATGATCTGTTCATCCCGGAGGTGTCCAGTGGTCTGATACTTCATGATATCAACTCCCTATGTTCCTTAAAAAACTCGGCATGCGCCCTGATCTTATTGAGAGCCCTGTAGAGGTGCGTTTTTACTGTGCTCTCGTTCTTACCCAAAATAGAGGCAATTTCATTGATATTACGATGGTCCATAAATCGAAGCGTGAAGACCTCGCGCTCCATGGTCGAAAGTTTGCCAAGCATTAATTTGACCTGCTTCCAGAAAGTCTTTTTATCTATCCTGTCACCGTAACAGCTGTTCATATTCTTATCACTCGTACTGAAATCCTGTTCCTCTGTATTGCGTCTATGTAGAAGCGCCGTATATTTTCTTTTTCTGAGAAGATCGTTGCATCGGTTAACTGCTATGCTGTAGAGCAAGGCACGAAACCGCCGCGGTTCATTGAGCGTAGCCAATTTTCTGTATGCCTGCTCAAAAACATCCTGGGTCAAGTCCTCCGCATCCATTTGTGAAAAGGTCCTGAAGTATGCCAGGCGATAAATATCTTCCTGGAACAAACTCACCAGTTCATGAAAGCTCAAACGGTTCCCGTTCCTGGCATTTTCAACCAGTGTCACTATTTTCAGGGACATATCCTTATTGTCTACAGTTTTCATCCTGCTGCAATATCAACCGCGTAAATCATCTTTCCCGTGAGTAATTCATACAAAATGATTATGCGTCCTTCTCCTTCAATTGTTACGTCCAAATTTATATATATCATTTTTTGCGCGGTAAATTTACAAACAAGTGATTCTTATATAAGATTCCGATCCTAAATTGCCTTATACAAAATCACAGCAATATTTGTCGAATCAGCCTTTTTGGATTATAAGACGGGCCAACGTAATAAAAAGTCTACATGAGACATGTTTTAATGCTTTACAATTTTCTTACCCTGACTATAACTTGTCAGACCCATAAAAAACTCAGCCGCCAGATAGTAAGGACGTTAGCAGGTTAAAAATCAGGCCTTCGCTGATGAATGTGATACTATTCTGCCGGCCCAGCTTAATTTGAAGTCATGACAGGAAAAACAGGCACCAGATTGAAACGTCTCTTCTTTTTGGGCAGACCATTTTCTCCCCTGTACAGCCTCCTTATGAAAACCCGCAGCAGTTTTTATCAAAAGGGATTCTTCAAACAACATAAACTCGAAGTCCCTGTCATAAGTGTAGGCAACCTTGTCATAGGAGGTACCGGTAAAACACCGCTTGTCCAATACATTGTCAAACTTCTTCAGCAGCAGAACAGAAAGCCCGCCATATTGAGCCGCGGTTACAAAGGAACCGCTGCAGATGCAATAAATGTGGTTTCAAATACTACCGACATTCTTCTCAATGCAGCAGAAGCTGGTGACGAACCCCGCCTTCTTGCTGAAAAACTGCCTGGGGTGCCAGTAGTTACAGGGAAAAAGCGCTTTTTTACCGGTCGCTTTGCCATTGATTCATTTGGGGCGGACACTCTCATACTTGATGACGGCTTTCAGCATCTTGCCTTAAAAAGAGATTTAAACCTTGTGCTTTTCAGCAACCTGAAAGGTTTAGGTAAAGGTCGTGTGCTCCCCGGTGGAGAACTTCGGGAGCCTTTATCCGCCCTTAAACGGGCCAGTGCATTTGTCATTACAGGTATTACCGCATCTCCTGATAGTACAGCAAAGAAATTTATCTCCCAACTGGATAATCTCTATCCTGAAAAACCCTTGTTTACCGCAAGCTATCAAGCCGATAAGGATCTGCTGCGAATTCATAATGGTAAAAACGATTCCATTTCGCAGGCGGATGCCGGCAAGATACCTTTATACAGCTTCTGTGGCATTGCCGGTCCGGAATCATTTAAAATGACCCTGGAAGAAAACGGCATGAACCTTACAGGATTCAGGGAATTTGCAGATCATCATATTTATTCCGCTGCAGACATCAAATCACTCCTCGATCAAGCCAGGAATTCAGGAGCTGAGGGATTGGTAACCACGGAAAAGGATCTGGTAAAATTGCGCTCCATATTTCCCCCGGAAATGTTGCTCCTGGTGCAGCCTGTTCAATTGCATTTACCTGAAGCTTTTGACCGTTTTATCATCAGCAATCTTTCAGCAAACCTGAATCCTGATGATAAATAATATTCTCCCGTAGTTCTTGTTATGATACTTCCCCGGTTAATATTTCTTTTGCTCCTAAACGCAGAAGCCTCTCTAATCCTTTGATAACTGTATATAAATAACAACAGCTTGGCGCTGGATGTGTTTTTTTTGCCACACCTGCTCACGCATGAGCTGATCGTTTTTCACTA
>JAFDCT010000145.1 GCA_019312695.1 Deltaproteobacteria bacterium
ATGAAATCGTACTCCCCATGTGTTGCGCATGATAGAAACAGTCATGAGAGTTATTAAATTTTTATTATGGTACCTTTTTCAGGAAGCAGGATATGAATGTCGGTATATTCCTTTGCCAGTTTCTCAATAAATTTATGGGCCTGCAAACGTATATCACGCTGCATGTGCAGGAGGGCCAGTTGTTTAACCCCTGTTATGCGGCAGAATTCGAGGCAGGCGGTAATTGAACCGTGTCCCGGCGTTGTATCCTCAATCCCGTAAGCCTCATGGATTATGATATCGCATCCCCGGGCCAGGGTTTGGGTGTACTGGGTTGGGCGACCGTCGCCGCTGTAAAATATGGTTTTTCCCTGAAACTCGAGCCTGAGAGAAAGGCAGGGCTGTGAGTGCTCATTGTAGGCTGCCTGAAACATGGTATCTGCTATATTTATGCGTTCTGCCTGTTCAACTTCAATAAAACGGAGGGAAAAGCCTAAACGTGGCAGCAGGTTTGGATAGGCTAACTCCAATGTCTGTATAATTTTGCTTTCAACCCCGGGAGGACCGGCTATTTCTAATTTATTGTGCCGGCCCATTTCCCAGAACCAGAGAAGGAGGAGCGGCGTGCCAAAGAAATGATCACCATGAAAATGTGATATCCAGAGGAGTTCCAGTTCATGGGGGTCAGGTTTTAAGGAAAAATACCGGTGCGGCACGGAGAAGCCGCAGTCCAGCAGGATCCGGCCCGTTGTCTCAGTTTGGCCGGTTTTCAACAGGATGGATGTATTGGGCTGGTTTCCGTCACAGGCTTCACCAACGCCCAGAAAATGAATATCCATAATTATTTCTCCTGATTCAAAGCTGCTAGCGTAATTTTTCCGTATTGGCAAGTTCTTTGACTACTTCGGCCAGGCCGATGGTAACCCTGGCCAGACGGTCATAATCGATTTTTTCCGGGGTGTCCTGTCGAGTATGGTAGTGTTCATACCTGAAAAACGCAGTATCGGTGATCATTATCGCCCTGTAACCCTCACGCCAGAAAGACCAGTGGTCTGACCAGCCTATGCCGGTAATCCAGCCGGGAGCTGCGGTGCCCTCTGAAGGAAACCGGGTAGTGCGCCGGAAAGCAGCAAGACTTAAACGCATCAGGTGGCGCGAGCGGAGGTTGGCAACAAAGCCGATGAAATTTGCGCTATCAGGATAGAAAAAACTGAAGGGAAAGGGGTATTCCTGGCTGTGGGGAGCTTCTGAATAAAAACCCATGGTCTCAAGAGAAAGCATGCCGACTATGTCCTCCTCCTGCTGGCGTAAACGGGAGGCATAAACCCTGCTTCCCATGTCCCGCCCGAGAAAAAAGGGAGGCTCTTCGTTGGTAAATGCAACCAGACGGATTGTCCTGGCATTGTTTGTGCCGCTGAGAAGCCGGGAGATTTCAAGCAGAGACGCCACCCCGGTACCATTGTCGTTGGCGCCCGGTGACCCCAGAACCGAGTCATAATGGGCACCGACAATCACTATCTCTCCGGCATGGGAATTTCCGGGAATTTCAATAATGAGATTGGCGGATTTGACTCCTCTTGCATCATATTCCTGGCGCTGAACCATAAAATTCTGTTCCTGCCAGGTCTTTTCAATATACGCAGCGGCAGCCGCAAGTTTTTTGGGCAGCCAGATGTTTCTTTCCCCGATCTCACCTGCAAGCAAAAAGACATGCCCGCGCAGGCTGGCGCTGATTTCCTTTTCCTGTCCTGAAAGGGGTAGAAACCGGCCTGTGTAAGATTTACCAACCATTTGGCCTGTCCAGTAAAAGTAAAAAAAGAGAACAACGAAAAAAGCAATTATAAGGCCGGCAATAAACCAGCTTCGCTGCCCTGAGTTCATCTCCCTTTCTCTGTCACTGTTTAGGTTGCTTCAGGAACTTAGCGCAGAGCTTTCAGCTGAGCATGCCAAAACGTTAGATCATGGTCCCTGAAGATCAGATGGTTGTATCGTCAACAATAAAAAGGGAAGCTCTGGCGCCGATACTTTTTTTCTTGACCCATATCCTGGCTATGGGGAAGGTCTCACCATCCATATCAACCAGGTTGACCATCTCTTCCACATAGGAAATGTCAGCGGTCTTGAATTCATAATAGGATGTTACTTTGCTGTAGGGGTCTGTAATCAGAATCACTCTATCCGGATCATACGGATGCTTTCTGGGTGATCCTGTGAAGGCGATGTGGGTTTCTTTGAGGAGTTTCAGGCTTTTGGGTTTTTTATAAACCTGGATCTCAAATTTCTGGTGCTCTTCGGGAAATATCTTAATAGGCATTTTCGACTCCTGGTCTCAATGTGAGATATTAACTTTGCCAAGATATGGCTTCCAAAAAGCCGGAACATTATTCTAAAGATCTGTTAGACAGAGTTGTTTTAGAGTTTAGCGCAATTGTCATGAAAGTTGAAGATTTTTCTTGTAAATCAGAAGACTAGCAAAAACAAGCAGATGGAAGCATTGGTGCAGGGCTTGATTTTATGAAGGCCACCAGTCAGCCCCTATCCGACGGATAGCGTTAAACCCTCCGCCAAGAACAAGATTATTCCCGAAGCCAACAGAATCAAGGAAGATCTGTACTTCAGAGGAGCGTGTACCGGCATCACAGATGATGATCAGCATCTTATCTGCTGGTAACTCTTTATACCTGGCGCGGACATTGACATAGGGGATCGCCTTCCAGAGATCAGGGCCGAATTTCCGGACGAATTCGGCAGCCTCCTTGGGGTGCCGTATATCGAGGGCGGCCCATTCAGGTTTGGCCTCCGGCTGCTCCATCCATTCCAGAAAGTCTTCAATGGAAACGGTGCGCAGGCGACCGGCCGCAAGGTTGTCTGCCGCATTTGCCGTGGCATTAAGGGCATCGACTGCGGTTGAAAAGGGCGGGGCGTATGCCAGTTCCAGGTTACTGAAGTCCTCAATTGTTGCACCTTTGGCAATAAGGCCTGCGGCACCATTTATCCGGGCCAGGATTGAATCATTCATGGGGCCGAAGCCTTGGAGACCGAGGACCTTGCGGCTGGTTTTGTCAAAGACCATTTGCAGCATGATAACAGCCTGAGTAGGAAAGAAATGCGCCCGGTCAGACTGGGCCGTGATGGCGACCTCGGCATCGTAACCCAGCTCTTTTGCAGAGGTGTGGCTGAGACCGGTGCCGCCGATAGAGCATTCAAATGCTTTCATAATGAAA
>JAFDCT010000146.1 GCA_019312695.1 Deltaproteobacteria bacterium
ACAAGGTGTATAGGTATTTTTACTGCATTTAGGTATTAATACCTAATGGGAGGAAAAAGCAAGTATTTTTTTAGTTTTTCTTGAAAAATACAACTAGTTAAAAGTCTATCCGGGATAGTTTTAAGAGATGTTTATGGAGTGATATGAAAAAATAAGGAACCGAATGAAATGTATTTACGGATCAATGAAGGCGGCTTCAGTAAATACCTTGTAATAATTTAAAGGCAGGAACAGTTGTATGCAATGATAAATCTATTCATTTAAAAATCTGATTATTGCTTTGCGCTTGGCGCTGGAAAGATGAATGAAGGAAGGCATTCTTGACTGGGGATTCATTTTCTGGGGGTTATGGATGTATTTATCAATCCAGCCAGCGCTTCGTCGGTTGGCCACGGCGGTAAGATCCGGTCCCATTCTTCCCCCCCTGCCATTGTATGTGTGGCACTGGCTGCAGCCTTCCTGAAAAAAAAGTTTTTCGCCATCATAAATGCCGGAACATCCTGATACGATCTGCGTAACTAGAAGAATTAGGCCCATAACAAAAAGACAGCGGACTGATTTAATTACGATGATCATTGTCTTGTATTTGCAGGGAAAAGTTATTTTTTTAACCAGGGTTTGGATAAGGCATCAGCAAGAGGACGGGCATAGAGGTACTGTTGTAAACCGTTCTGTTCAGCAGTGATCTTTACAGGTTTCTGCCCTATGACAGATTTTTTTGCATAACGCACTACCAGGGCAGCAGCCGTATCAATTTCTTCTGGTTCAACACTATTCCTCAGAATCGCCGTTGGTCCAGGTATTTCGACAGTTTTAAGAAGCCAGTCACCCGGTTGGAGCTGGGTTTCAATTTTTTCGTTTTCCTCCTCAGTGCGGCCTATTACAAGCCAGCCACCGGTAGGCAGGCTGAATTGGCGGCCCACCAGCAGAAGCAGCATATCTTCCGGCACGATCTTCTTGTTTTGCTGATAATAGGCTTCTACCCTGGCACTTAATATTGGATCGGCGAGAATGCACCCCCCGGCCGGGCTTGGATAGTCAGTAATGTTATAATGTTCAGCCAGTTTCATCTGTGGGGTCCGGCTGCGGCCACTGAAATCAAAAAGTTTGTTCCGGTCAATAAGACCATCACGTTCAGGCAGGGTTGGCTCAAGATTTTTGGCACATAGCGGCCGTACCAGTAAGCCTTCACAACCGCTGTCCCGTTCGATGACCCGTAAAGCATCGCGCCGCTGTGACATGGGACGCTGGCCAACAACCTCACCGGTTACCAGAAATGACGCCCCGAGTTCCGGCATCATTTTTTTTGCTTCTGAAAGCAGAAAAATCTTGCAGTCCATGCAGGGATTAAAGTACCTGCCAAAACCATGCGCCGGTTTTTTGAGCAGTTCAAGGTACTGGAGTGTGACATCCCTTAATATGACGTCGATGCCAAATTTTTCTTTTGTTTTTTTTATGTAGTCTTCTTTTTTGAGTAAAAGCTCATGGCCAAAAAAGGGTGTAACGAATTTAACGGCAACAACTTTTATACCCTGATCAGCCACCACGCGGCAGGCCAGGGTGGAATCAAGGCCGCCGGAATATAAAGCAAGTGCGGTTATCTGTTTTTCTGCCATATGATTAAACCCTATCTTCTGTCCTTACGTGCCGGCCCTTTTTTAAAAGTTCTTTGGCAAATGCCAGGGTTTCGTCATTTACAGCATGGCCAGCAAGCATACGGGCAATTTCATCCAGCCTGGAATCTTCATCAAGGAGGCTGATCTCTGTTATTGTCCGCTTATCATGCTGAGTTTTGGCAACCCTGAAGTGCTCATCGGCCTTGGAAGCTATCTGCGGCAGATGTGTGATGCAGAGAACCTGGTGGTGACCAGACAGCTCTTTTATTTTCAAGGCAATGTCCTCTGCTGCCTGGCCGCCTATGCCGGCATCAACCTCATCGAATATCACTGTATCGACCTGATCCCTGCGGGCCAATATACACTTGAGTCCCAAAAGCAGCCTGGAAAGTTCTCCTCCAGATGCTATCTTTGCCAGGGGTTTTATGGACTCGCCCGGGTTGGCGGAAAACATGAATTCAATATGGTCCCAGCCTGAAGGTGTCAGTTCAGAAAGTTTTTTTTCAACAGTTTTAAATTCAGCCTTGAATTCAGCTTTTGTAAAGCTCAAAGTGCTTAATTCGTGGCTGACGGCCTGTTCGAGCCTAGCAGCTGTTTTTTTCCGGCTTTCAGACAGTTGCGCTGCCTGCCTTATCAGTTCCTTTTCAAGGACTGCCAGCTGTTTTTTGATATCTGCAAGGGCCTGGTCCATGGTGTCAAGGTCAGCAAGCTCCTGCTCAGCCTTTGCGGCAAAGCGAATGACCTCTGCCAAGGATGATTGCGGGCCGCCGTATTTTCTTTTCAGTTTCTGCAGCAGGTCGATACGAACCTCAATTTCTTCAAGCCGTCTGGGGTTGCTTGGTATGTTATCCAGGTACTGGTTCAATTGAAGGGCCAGATCATTCAGTTCAAAGCTTGAATCTGTTATCCTTTCAGCTAACTCATTGAGTGAATCATCGTATTGCGCCATCTGTTCAATGTTTTTCCGAATCAGAAATACACCGCTGACTACAGTATCAGCTAAAATATCGCAACTCATGCGGCCCAGTTCCATGAGAGTGTCCGATGACTTGAGAATTTTTTTCTCGGCAAACAGTTCTTCATCTTCTCCGGCTGTGATGGAGGCTTCTTCTATCTCTCGCAGTTGGAATGACAACAAATCACGTTGCTGTTCCCGGTCCTGTTCCAGTTTTTGAAGCTCTTGCTGCTGTGTCTTTAAACTGGTCCAGCGGGTAAAGATTTCCCCGAATTCTTCACGTTCGGCCCACAGTTCACCCACAGAGTCTATGAAATTAAGATGATTCCGGGGATTCAGAAGGACCTGGTGTTCATGCTGACTGGCAACAGAAAAAAGGTTTTCACAGACGTATTCAACAAGTGCCGCCGTGGCCATGCTGTCATTGATAAAATAACGGCTTCTGCCATGTCTGCTCAGGATCCGTTTGAGTATCAGGCTGTCGTCAACAGCAAATCCTTTATCAAGCAGTGCCTGCCACAGGTTTTTTTTCTCCGGGGTCATATCAAAAAAAGCCTCAACAGAAGCGGTATCAGTCCCGGTCCTGATCCAGGCATTTGAGGCTTTGCAGCCGGAAAGCAGATTCAATGCCTGCAGGATAATGGATTTTCCTGCTCCGGTTTCTCCTGTCAGCACAGCAAGTGATGAGGAAGCCGGACGTTTATCTGCCCTGAAAACCAGGTGTAGTGATTCAATGAGAGCCAGATTGTTAATCTTTATTTCACGAAGCATATGGAGATAAGGAGCAGTTTTTTTAGTTATGCCTACAAAAGCAGCCTCTGATAAACTCAGTTGACCCTGAAAATAACACCTGCCGGTTGAGTTAATTAGTAAAGCTGATATCCTTTCTATAGCGCAATTACTGGAGAACGCAATAGAACTTGACTCGTCCAGAAATTAATGTAAAAAGTAAGAATTACAATAAAAAAAGATGCCGGGCCCGTATGATTTCGAAAATGTTCTAATCTTTTCATATTGCCGAAAAGTTAACCAGAGAATCCAATGAGTAAATTGATCAGCCTCAGCGCCAGCCTGGAAGATTATATTGAAGCCATTTTTCATATTGTAGATGAAAAAAAGGTGGCCCGGGGCAAGGAAATAGCAAAGAGACTGAAGGTAAGCCGTGCTTCAGTTACAGAGGCTCTGCGCTCACTTTCCAAAAAAGGCCTGATTCATTATGAGCCGTATGAAGTTATCACCCTGACTGAGAAAGGCAAGGTGGTAGCTGAGGATGTTATCCGGCGCCATGAAGCGCTTAAGGAGTTCTTTATCAAGGTGCTGGCAATAGATGATACAATTGCCGAAGAAAGTGCCTGCCGCATTGAACATGCAGCACCACCGGAAGTTATAGACCGGCTGATCCGTTTTGTTGAATTTATGGAGGTCTCCCCCAGCGAAGGCGCTGCTCTCATAAAGGGTTTTTCCGAATATTGCAAAAAGGGCAGGATATAGAAAGTATTTTCCTGTTATTTAATTACAGTCCCTTTATGAGGTTGATAATTTCATCGACTTGGGGAAATCTGCCTTTGTCGGATTTTGAAAAAATCATTTTGCCGTCAACTGCAACGTCAAAAACACCGTTGGAACCGGCAATCAGTTCAATATCAGCCCCAAGATTTTTTTTCAATTCGTCTCCCATACTGGAAGCCCGGGGAAGATAATTTCACTGCTTGCAGTATTTAATCGATACCTTCATGGATTCCCCTCCTTTTATGGTTATTCAATATTGCAGCTACTATATAAGGTAATGAGGTTAAGGTCAAAGGGGGGAACGAGAAAATTTGGATTACAATCCCATTTTAAAAATAATTAGTAAATGAAATAATATTTGCCCTGCTTGTGCCGGACGTCTAATCCCTGGCCCCAAAATATTTTTTATTTGCACTGTGCTCATTCTAGCAGTATATCGAGGGCCTTCAGATTTTTTAACTCTATAAATCTCAAAGAATTAATTATATAGACAGAAAGCAGCATGAACTGAGTGTAGTCTGTAATTGCAGACACGGTTTAATATTTGCCAGATAAAATTATGGGTACTGACAAAAGCCGACAAGCAAAACTGTTGGACTTGAAAAACAGGCTTGATGAGCGGGAGCAAAAACATCTCTGCAGCCTTGCAACTTTGAGCCATGACGGAATCCGGCGGCTGCCTACAGCCCTGACTGAACACCGCCAGGCCTTTGCCATAGATGCGGACAGGATTCTGCATTCAAGGGCCTATACCAGGTATATTGACAAGACCCAGGTGTTCTATATGGTGAGTAATGATCACATCACCCACAGGGTACTGCACGTCCAGCTCGTATCAAAGATTGCCCGCACGATCGGCAGGTTTTTGCGCCTGAACGAAGACCTGATAGAGGCTATAGCCCTTGGACATGATATTGGTCATCCCCCATTCGGCCATGATGGTGAAAAGGAACTGTCTTTACTCTGCACCGAGCATGGCCTCCCGCCGTTCCAGCATAATGTTCAAAGTATACAATTTCTGGAGAATCTTGAAAGAAATGGACAGGGTTGGCACCTGACCCTGCAGACCCTTGACGGTATCCTCTGCCACGATGGGGAAATACACAACCGTTTTCTGAAGCCGCAACGCAACAAGGATTTTACGGATTTTGATCATGAATTACTGGCAAAAAGCAATAATCCTGACCTGGAACTTATACCCATGACCCTTGAGGGCTGCATCGTGCGTTTGAGTGATTCAATAGCCTATATAGGGCGAGATATTGAGGATGCCATAGAACTGAAGCTTATCAGACGCAGCGATATCCCTGCTAACTGCAGGAAGGTGCTGGGTGATACCAACGGTACCATTGTCTATCATCTCGTTGAGGACCTTATCACAAACAGCCTTGCGACAGGAGAGGCAGGAGAGCTTGTTTAGGATTCCATTGGTTTCAGTCCCGAGGTCAGTGACAGCTTGAAAGAATTGAAAGTATTCAATTATCAATATATTTACATGAATCCTGCAATTAAAAAAGACTTCCATTTAATACAGGAATGTTACCGCATCCTGTTTGAAACGTATCTGGATCAGGTTGTAAAAATGGAAACAACTTCCGAGATATTCTCGGAACTGCTTGATAATATGGATAAG
>JAFDCT010000147.1 GCA_019312695.1 Deltaproteobacteria bacterium
GTGGTGCCGAAGGGGAGATTTGAACTCCCACAGGGAAACCCCTACTAGACCCTGAACCTAGCGCGTCTACCAATTCCGCCACTTCGGCACACAAGCAGGAGGCAATATTAGTACGAGGGCAGAATTTGTCAAGAGGTTCTTCACCCCAGGGATTGAAATTATTTGCCACATATTTTAATGATTGCAGACAACCTGTCAGGTAAACTTTTTACTACCGGATCAATCGATATTGATGAAAATATATAACAACCTTAAAGATATCACAGCCCCTTTTGCGGACAGCTTCGTCACCATCGGCAATTTTGACGGTGTGCACCTGGGACATCATATGCTTTTTTCCGAGGTGGTGAGCAGGGCCTATCAAAAGCAGGGCACCAGTGTTATCATTACCTTTGATCCTCACCCCCTGCAGGTTATAAGGCCCGATATCGGCATAAAGCTGATTTCAACCTACGAGCAGAAGGTGGAACTGATCTCGCTGGCCGGCATTGACGTCCTGGTGGTCATTCCGTTTACCAGTGATTTTGCAACAACAAGTGCGGAAACCTTTGTTGATAAGGTTCTGATCAGGACCATCGGGGTAAAGGAACTTGTAGTGGGATATGATTACGCCTTTGGCAAGGGAAGGCAGGGTAATATCGAATTCCTGCAGGAACAGGGGCGGCTTAAAGGATTTCCTGTCACAGTGGTGGAGCCGTATTATGTTGATGATATGCTGGTCAGCAGCAGCAAGATCCGCGAACTTGTGAGTGAGGGCAGGATGATGGATGTCAAGAAGCTGCTGGGCCGCAATTATCAGATCCGGGGTACAGTGCAGGAGGGCAAGAAAAGAGGCGGGCCGGTAGTCGGCTTCAAAACAGCCAACCTGAACCTGTCGGAAGAGGATCTTTGTCCCAGGCATGGAGTCTATGTGACTCAGGTGGTCTATGACGGCAAGTGCTACGGTGGTGTATTAAATATAGGCTACAATCCGACATTCGGCGAAAATAAGTTATCTGCCGAAACACACATATTTGATTTCAACCAGGATATTTACGGCAGGAAGATAAAGATCAACCTGCTGAAATACCTCCGGGGAGAAAAGAAATTTTCAGGCCCTGAGGAGTTGGCAGAACAGATCCACCATGATATCCGTCAGGCCAAGGAAATTCTTGCCGAAGCCCAGAAAGAACTGCTTCTTTCCTGCGAGGAAAAATATAACCGCTGAATGGCTCTTCATTTATTTATTCGCTGTTTTACCCTTGCGCATCCTGGTTTCATGCCTATAATGTATGGAAATTTTTTGCAGTATGCTGCCTGAAATGTCAAGATCTGCAACAGGTGCTGGTCATATTGGCCGGCATCTGCCATGAATGTGAATAGTTTAAGAAACTCTTTAAAACACCTAATATAAGGAAAGTCACAATGTCAGAGAACAACAAGCAGGAAGACCTGGATAAGGTTATCAAGGAAATGGAACAGAAATGCGCTGATAAGCCGGACTCGGTTATGGCGCACCATCATCTTGGGTTGGTCTACCGCAAGGCCGGACGTTTTGAAGAGGCTGTAGCAGAACTGGAAAAAGCCATTGAACTCGATCCTTTTTCCGTGGAAAGCCTTATTAACCTGGGAGCACTTTACTTTGACATGGGCAATATTGACAAAGCTCTTGTAGTTAATGAACAGGCAGTCAATATAAATCAGACTTCTGCCCAGGCCCATGCCAATCTCGGCCTAATCTGGCAGAACAGGGGAGATGCGGTCAAGGCCCTGGAGTACTATGCGGATGCTGTCAAGCATAACCCCAACCTGGTGACAGTATGGATCAATATGACCTCGGTCTACCTCATGCTCCGAAATGATGACAAGGCGCTGGAGGCGGCAAAGCAGGCAGTAAAACTGGAGCCTGATTTTCCCATGGCCCAGAATAACCTTGCGGTTGCATTCTATTATAATGGTGATTTTACGGCAGCCCGGAAACATGCTGATAAGGCAATAGCGCTTGGATATGACGTTGACCAGCGTTTTCTGGATGCCCTGCAGGCAGAACTTTCCTGACATGTCCAAAGCTACCCTGAAAACCAGGCCCTGGTGCCCATTCTGCGGCCAGGATGTCGGCAGGCCACAATATCCGGATAAGCGGAAACTGGGGGAATTTGCCCTCGGCAGCTGTGAGTGCGGTGCGGTATATGCCAGTGATCCCAGCGGGTTTAATATCGGTGCCGCCATGGTTGAGTGCCTGGTCCATGCCTGTAATGACAACTGGGATCTGGCTTGGGACCTCCTGCCGGAACAGGATTACCTGACCGGCCGTATCCAGGATTATGACGAGGTGACCCACCAGGTTGTTGAAAAGAGAAATCTTGACGGCAGAATTATCCGGGGGGTTCTTTATTTTATCCGCTTACAAGAAGGTTTGGGCGAGATAACAGCCAGGCATAAGGGGAAAGAAAAATCACCTGCATTAAAATCCGTTACTGCTCCCGCAAAAATCCAGTTAGAGGAAAAACCGGATCCCAAGAGAGTGAGAAGGAAAGCCAACAAGAACATTGTCAGGGAAATGGTGCAGAACCGAGATGCAGATGGCCTGGTGGCCTTGTGTTTTGATGACAAGAAAACGCTGCGCCTGCTGCAGCGCCAACTTTATGAACCTGACGAAGTTAAACGCTGGGCCATTGCCAGCCTTATCGGCGAGGTGAGCAGCAGGGTAGCAACACGCAAACCCGGTATGGTGAGTGATCTGCTGCACCTGCTTTTTGAGGCCTGTTCCGACTCAGCCTCTTCCAACTGGGGCGCTGTTGAAACAATCGGCTTTATAATCGCAGGCCGGCCGGATATTTATGGTTCCTTTACCCGGCATCTCCTGGCCTATATCGGCGATCCATCAAATCGTATTCAGGTGCTGTGGGCCCTGGGGAGTATAGCTGATACCCGGCCTGACCTGATCAGAAACACCTCTTTTTATCAGCTCATCGGTCTTCTGGATAGCCCGAATGCTTCTGAAAAAGCTCATATGCTGAGAATCCTTGGCCGTCTCAAGGCAAAGGAAGTGGCTGGCAGGATCAGGATGCTGGAGGAAGA
>JAFDCT010000148.1 GCA_019312695.1 Deltaproteobacteria bacterium
TCCGTCGGTTCATCAACACTGTCATCAACAGTCGGAACCTCGACGATGAGATCAGCCGTAAGGGAACCAGCCGGAATGGTCACCGTGTAGGTGTTGTCAATATAATCACCGGGAGCCTGAGCCGTTCCGTCATTGAGGTCAACGGTAACGGTGGTGTCGGAATCACTTAATGCATCCTGGGTAACGGTAAAGGTAACGGTCCCGCCTTCGGTGACCCCGGCAGCATCAGCTTCTGCCACTGCGATAGAGACGTTAGGCTGCGCATCGTCATCGATGATGGTTCCGGTGGCAGACGCAGTGCCGATATTTATTATGGCAGCGGGGTTGTTAACATCTATTATCTTTGCAGTAAAGGTTTCAGAATTTTCGGAAATAGCATCTTCGAATGTATCAACCGTAAAAGTGGCACTAGTCTGCCCGGCGGGAATCACCACCGTGTATGTCTGAACTCCGCTACCCTCGGTAGCATCATAATCAATATCCGGTGTAGCAGTATCACCCTGTTTAGAATAAACATTTAATGTAACTATTGTATCTCCAAAACTGACACTATCAAGTAATACTTCGAAAGTAACAGGGTACCCTTCTATCGCCTCTCCTCCTTCAGGGCTAATTGTTACGTTGATAGTTGGTGTGGTGGCCCCGGGAATAGGTTCAACACCGGTTGTGGTGATACCTGTAGTTTCAGCACCGCTGGTCACGTCGCCTTCATGGGTGACCCGTGCAAAATCCGGTACAGGATGACCGCCGCCGGCAGAAGCTTCACCACCTGCAGCAGGTGCTTCCAGTTCAGTTGTCGGATCAAAGTCTTCAGCAAGCAGCAGTTCCTGGATCTGTTCAATCTCTGTTGCGGCTTCAGCAGCCTCAGCTGCATCCGCAGCGGCAAAGATATCATTATCAATTATAACATCGCTCATGCGGCCCAGGTCAACCTGGGTCCCTGTGTCTTCAATTATAATGGAAACCATACCATCGCTTGCAGTGATAACCCTGTCATAGGCGAAGATAGGGCTGTTCACCACCAGAGCTCTCTCGGTGCCATCTGATGATATAGCTTTTACATTGCCATAAAGTATGACAACCTTTCCTGCCACCATGTGGCCGGTCTGTGTCCCTGTAGAGTTTTCTGTTGTAGCCATTGCCTGATCTCCCTGAATTACGTTATTGAAGTATATTTACAATCTTAATTTCTCGATTTTGCGTTTCGTTTTTCATGTAGTTGAATCATCACCATCAATCAAATTATTCAACGGGTCACCCGGACTTTCATTGTCTAGGTCCGTGTAATCACTTTCATGAAAAATTATGCTTACTGTATCAGCAGCGGTTTTTGAAACATCACCTTCCATGGGTACACGATCAAAATCAGCAACCTGATGTCCACCGCCTGCATCAGCCACAGAGTCAGTAGCATTTGCTGCCGGTTCAATTGCCAGGTCGATGTTCTGAACAAAAAAGGCTTCCTGGACCTCTTCGACCTCTGCAGCGGCCTCGGCAATGTCTGTTGAGTTTACACCGCCAAAGATATCCTCATCGATAATGATATCATTCATGCCGTCAAGATCGATCTGGGTCTTTCCATCATCATCTATTGCAATGGAAACTCTGCCGTCGCCTTCGGTGATTATCCTGTCATGAGCGAAGACAGGACTTTCAACTGCCAGGTGCCTTTCTGTCCCGTCGGGTGATATGGCCTTTGCCTGGTCATACATAATAAGAACCCTGCCAACAGGCTGTCTGTCTGTTTCTGTGGTTTTTTCTGCAGAGGCCATGGAAATTCTTCCTCATAAATGTAAACAAAAATTCACAATTAAAAGTTTTACACAATTTAAAATGTATATCATTTCAAATATAAAACTATTGTACCTTGGTACTATATTGTAATTTTTTGAAACTATTTGTTTTTTTTAAGAATTGGATAATATTTAAGAATTTTGATTTTGATAATGTAATATTTGCGATCATTGTTTGTAAAAAAATTACAAAAACGATCAGAGAATTGTCATAATGCTATGAGAATTATGTGGCATGTGTTGCAAGATACGAATGTAAACATTGTGGTTTGTGAGGAAAATTTTCAGGACGAAAAAGGGGTTTTGGGCAATAAAGAATGCCGGTTCACCCATTGTGTGAAACGGCATTATGGAGGAATGTATTTGAAAAAAACGACGTGTATGTTTTTAGTGCAGTAATAAGGCCCAACAGGTAAAGGTTATCATTTCAGGCCGCAGGCAGACTTACTGCAATATCAGGCATTTCCTGCCGCAGGGTTTTGCCTATTTTCTTTAGCAGCCTAGCCTCAATCTGCCGGATGCGCTCACGTGAAATATTAAACTGTTCGGCAATGTTTTTTAAAGAGCGGGAGTCATCTTGCAACAAACGATCTTCCAAGATAACTTTCTCTCTATCGCAGAGATAGTCTTTCTGCTTATCCAGAAAATTCTTGATCTTTTCTATTACCTCTCTTTTGGCTGCGAGATCTTCAACTGAAGGGCCCCCTTTGGCCAAAAGATCTTTATGCTCCATGGTTGAGTCGGGGCTTACCGGGCTCTCAATGGATACGTCTGGCCCGTTAAAGCGCTGCTCCATCTCGACTATGTCTTGTTCACGAACATCAAGACGGCGTGCCAAAAGGCCGCTTTCCGGTTTGATGCCCTGCGCTTCAAGGAGTTTCTTCTCTTTATTCAATTTATAAAAGAGTTTTCTCTGAGCCTGAGTGGTGCCCAGTTTGACCAGGCGCCAGTTATCCATGATATATTTCAGGATATAGGCCCGGATCCAGAAGGTGGCATAATAGGAAAATTTTATACCCCGACTTGGTTCGAATTTATTGATTGCCTTGATAAGACCGATGTTGCCTTCCTGGACCAGATCAAGAAAACTGTTTGTCCAGTATTTTTGGAAATCACCGGCAATTTTGACAACAAGGCGGAGATTTGCCGTAATAATATCGTTCCCGGCCTGCAGGTCTCCTTCATTCTGGTATCGTAGAATAAGTTCCTCGGTTTCTTCAGTGTTGAGAAGTTTATAGGAGTTTACATCCTGCATGTACCTGAACAAAGTCACCTGGTTCTGTGACTGCATGTATTTTTTCTGGTCTTCTATGGAGTTGTTCACTTCTTCAGTATTTATACTCTGCGTATTCATGTGTTCAGTTTCCCGGTTTGAGTTCGTATTGCCACCCTTAATTATTATCAATTAGTGTGCCACAAAGTGAATAAACAGATTTTTTATGAAATTTTGGAATAAAAACAGGTGGTAATGCAACAGATGGAGTAAGGATTTCTTCTCTAATGCCACAGGGGTGCTTGGGTATTTTTTATCCAGATGGTCAAAAATAGTGGGGAATATTCTTTAAATTTTGTTTAAAAGTTAAACGGGATGGGTCATATGTTCATCCCGATTAGCCATAAATTTTACATTATTTTTATATTAATAATCTTTGGAAGTTTTTTCCCCTTCACATATCTCTTCGATTGTTTCACTGATCAGCTGCCCGTTATCCCAGTGTCTCTTCGTCACTTTGCGACAATTTGTCTGCTGCGAACCCTGGACCGGGATGGCCTCGACCGCCTGCCCCCGGTCATCAATATAGACAACCCGCTTGTTCAGCATGGCGGCATCCCTGGCAGCCTGATGGTCCTGGTCCACGGCATTGCCTGCAATGGCACCGACAACTGTCCCAATTCCTGCTCCCAGCAAGGTGCCCTCTGTATCCCTTCCAATGGCCTGCCCCAGAAGAGCACCTATACCTGCACCAATAGCTGCGCCCTTCTGTGTGTTATAGCGGTCTTGGGGCACGGTTGCACAGGAAACGGAAAGAAACATGAGAGAAATTATAATGATGCTCAGTATATTATTTTTCATTCGGCGGCCTCCATTAGGTGTTAAGTGGGGATATGAATTACCTGGTAGAACTATAGCCAGTAAACCAGTAATAATTAGTTATTATAATGACGATCAGGTAAATTGAAAAGTCTACAGGCTTTCAATTATTTTTTTTAATTTTGTCTGTACGTTCTCAGCTGTATCCTGCAGCTTGGGATTGGCTATGGCCTGCATCGAGGCAATGGGATCTATAGCCGCAACTTCAATCTCACCGGCATCATTTTCAAGAATAATGATATTACAGGGCAGCATGGTGCCAATTTTTTCCTCAACCTGGAGAGCCTGGTAAGCATAAGGCGGATTGCAGGCACCAAGGATCCTGTACTTTTTGAAATCTACATTAAGTTTTTTCTTCAGGGCGGCCTGCACATCAATTTCAGAAAGAATTCCGAATCCTTCCTTTTTCAGTTCCTCGATAACCCTGTCGATTGCCTCATCGAATGAACATTGCAGGACGGTGTTAAAATAATAGCTCATAAATCCCCCCCCTTTTTTATTTATTGGAA
>JAFDCT010000149.1 GCA_019312695.1 Deltaproteobacteria bacterium
GAACAGTAAAATGTTGAAAACCACTATCACCGTTCTGTTCTCGCCAAATACCTTAAAAAGGATACCATAGATCAATGGTACCAGCGGCAGGTCTGTCCAGGGGGTGATTTCTTTCCCCCATTCCCTGATAAATGCCTCAACACCATGAACCTTCATGTATTTCGCCTGAAGAAAATATCTGGATGTGTCCAGCAGGTATTCCGGACTGTCCCAAAATGGCAGGCAGCACAATAATGCCAGGATGAAAAGAAAACCTGCCGTATACCGTTCGTCCAATTCCAGGGCTGAAATTGGCAGGGCGGCGATCACTCCTGCAATCAGGAGGAGGAAGGTCCCAGGCATACCCTGTTCCGCAAAGACCCAGCGCCAGCTGGTCAGGGTGCTCATATCCATATTACGGCAGATATACTGCAGGGGAAACACCAGCAGCGTGGCGAATAAAATCAGGAGAAGCCATTCCGTTCTGTTAAGTTGTGCCAACTTTATTCCTCATTATGCCTTATGATGCACCACTGCCCCATTTTCTATTTTCAGGTCACTCTCCAGCCAGGTTACCATATTACATTTACATTGATTATGGCATCTTCCTTGCAACAACAATGCCATGAATAGCGTATGAAGCGGCCTGATGCCTCCGGTCTTGACTTTTTATGGATACTTGCTTTGCTGCTGTTGAGACTCAGAGCAGATAAAGTTGTCCCAAATGGGACAGTTTGGTACACTATATTTACATGGAAGAACTTTACTTATTTTCAAACAATATATTTTCACGTGAATTTCTCCTGCAATATCATAAATTTGAGGAAATTCTCATCGGAGTGCTCTGCCTGCTGATCGCGATCAGGGCATTCAGGACCAGCGGGACCAAAATTACCGGCAATCCTGTTAAGAGCAGCAGAATCTTCCTTGTCGGGACAAGCTTTATCATTTTAGGCTGCAGCAGCCTGACCCATGCCATCATCCATGCCATCCATGCAGATCTCAACCTTCTTTATCAGACGCTTCTGGGATACAGCCTCGGGCTTTTCACCCTTATCATCGCTATTTCCGTTGACGATCCGCGCAACAAAATAACCATCCCCCTGCTCTATATACCTCTGCTGGTCTTACTTCACCCCGCCATTTATGAAAAGTTTCCTTTTTTCGGACTGTTCAGACCCCTTGTCTGGATATTGGTAGCCTATCTCTCCGGCATTGTCTGCATGCTGTATATCGGAACTTTTTACCGCAGGAGAAGCAAGGAGTTTCTCTTTTCAGCTTTTGGCCATCTTGTTATCTGCATCGGGGCGATCTTCCTTTTTTTTCCTGCTCCCATCGGCTCCCCGGTATGGTTGCATGGACACATTATGAGACCACTTGGCTTTATGATTTTATTCTTCAGTATGAGCAGAACCGAAATGTTGAAAATGGAAGGTTCAATCCTCTACAGAGCCCTGGCTGCATTTTCCATACTCGCGGCGATCCCGCTTCTGTTTTTCGGAACCTTTGTCTTTTATGATAATATTTCCCCGGTGACTATCATCGGCCGTCGTTTCATTATTTTCCTTCTTCTTCTCATAACACTTGTTGCCGGTCTCCTTTTTGGCCTGGGTATGATCATCCGGCTGATACGGCCGATCCTCCAGCTCAAAATCTCTGTAGAAGGAATGTCCGGCGAAGGGCAGACCAGGCCTATACCGGTAAAAAGCAATGATGAAATAGGTGAATTATCCAACGCTTTCAACGAAATGTTAAACAGACTGGACAAAGCCCTTGAAGAGCAGAAGAGAATGGGTCGGCTGGCAGCAACTGGCGAACTGGCTGCCACCCTAGCCCATGAAATTAAGAATCCGCTTAATGCCATAGGCGGGGCCGCCAGCTATATTGGCAAAAACACAAAGGGCAGCCTTGCCAGGGAATTCGTATCTGTAATTACCAGCGAAGTGGAACGCATAAACAAACTTACCAGCACTCTACTCAGCTTTTCCAAAACTGCTGCCACAAACCTTGAACCGAACAATCTGAATAAAGTGGTACAGGATGCTCTGACCCTGTTAAGCAGGGAAAACTCTGATTTTGGGGTCACAGTGATAGAAAAGCTGGCAGCGGACCTGCCTCAGCTGGACTTTGATTACAACCAGATCAAGCAGGTCATCATTAATCTGCTTATAAACGCCCATGATGCTGTTAGTCAAAACGGGTTGATTAAGGTGAAAACCTGGTATAAGGACAACAGGGCTTACCTGTCTGTTGAAGATAACGGCAGCGGTATTTCACCCGAGATCATAGACCATATCTTTAACCCGTTTTTCACCACAAAAACCCGAGGTACCGGACTCGGCCTGGCCATCTCAAAAAGAATTGCCAAAGAACATGGCGGAGATCTAACTGTTTCAAGTAGCGAGGGCAAAGGAAGTACCTTCACCTTAGAACTTTTGGACCGGAGATAACATATGAAACATTCCATCCTTTTGGTTGATGATGAAATAAATACACTCAAGGTTCTGTCAGCTGCCCTGAAAACCAGCAGAACAGATGTCGAAACAGCGCGGTCGGGGGAAGATGCGCTGGAATTAATAAAAACAACAAAATATGACCTTGTTATTTCAGATTTTAAAATGGAAGGTATGAGCGGTGAAGACCTGCTGGAAAAAACCAAGACACTCTTCCCGGATCTGCCTTTTATCCTGCTCACGGCCCATGGCACCATTGAGCTGGCCGTTAATGCCATGCGCAAAGGTGCGTATACCTACCTGACAAAACCAGTCAATGTCAACCTGCTCGAATCAATCATCAATGATATTCTGATTAAAGGCACCTCTAAGGTCATTGAGGCGGATGCCAGCATGTTCCGCTATCTGAACATAATCGGCAAAACGCCTTCTATGCAGGAGGTGTTCTCACTTATCAGAAGAGTAAGCAAAACAGACGCCAATATATTGATCCTGGGCGAGTCCGGCACAGGCAAGGAACTTGTGGCGCGAGCCATTCACTATACATCCCTGCGGGCAGACAAACCTTTCATACCGATCGATTGCACGACAATTCCTTCGGAGCTTATGGAAAGTGAACTTTTCGGCTATGAAAAGGGAGCCTTCACCTGTGCGGATCAAAAAAAACTTGGCCTGATCGAGATGGCCCAGGGCGGCACAACCTTTTTTGACGAGATAGGCGATCTGGATTTTGCTCTGCAGAAAAAACTGCTGCGCTTTCTGCAGGAAAAAGAGATACGCAGGATTTCCGGGCAAAAAAAGATCAAGGTGGATGTCAGGGTGCTTTCCGCCACCAATAGAGACATTGAAGCATCCCTGGAACGTGATGAATTTCGCTCTGATCTGTTTTACCGACTCAATGTCATAACCATCCGGATCCCTCCCCTCCGGAATCGCATGGATGACATCCCCCTGTTGGCAAACCATTACCTGTCCCATTTTCGGGAAAAGAATAAAAAGGATATCCGGGAGATTGAACAGGAGGCAATGAATGCCCTGATGAGTTACGACTGGCCCGGCAATGTGCGTGAACTGGAAAATGTCATGGAGCGGGCCGTTATTCTCTGTGTCTCAGACATTATAAACGTTGAATGTTTACCCCGAAAAATGAATATATCTGCCCAGGACGAATATCCCCCGCTCATGGGTCTCAACCTGCCTGAATTGGAAAAAAGGACAATTATCAGGGCCCTCGATAAAACTTCCTGGAACCAATCCAAGGCAGCAGGGCTTTTAGGTATAACCAGGAAGCAGCTCCGTACAAAAATGAAAAATCACAGCCTGTTCCCAGAAGTTGGCTAAAGGTTTAACCCTTCCTTTCCCGCCACGGGCATTTTTATCCATTTCCCACCTCGACAAATTTTGCGGTAATGATTATTATTTAATATTGAATACCAAAGATTGCTCCTATATAACTCTTTGAGAAATAATGATTTTATTGAATATATGAGGTGGAGATATGGAAAATATTATAAATAAACATAATAGTAACGAATGGACATTCGGTGGGTTATTCCTGTCTTTTCTGGCAGGGGTAGTGGCAGTTGCAGCCTTATGGCTTTTTGCCGGGTTGCTGATCGGATTGTTCATGGTCTAAAAAAGATAAAATAAATACGTATTTACTTTAACAGGAAAAGGGGGCTGTTGCGGCCCCCTTTTTTGTTTTTTTAGGTTTTGCCTGTTTGCCTATTTGGATTAATGAATCATGCGTTCAGCCTGCAGCATGCGTGCAGGAGTGTTATTTTTGTTAGTGTGCGGCATGGTATTTTCATTTGACAGACCTTCAGGGGTATGCTGTAATAAACAGCATACATTGGTTTACAGATCAGCGACCTGCCATCTTGAAAATGTCCCCACATCTGCCGGATTCCAGCTTCCACCTTTCTGGGACTGATGGTAGTGTTTTTCAGTTGTCCATCTTTTGCCCCGGCAAAAACGAGACCGCGCCAAGCGGCCTTGCAAAAGGAGGCATACAAATGACAATCGAACTCACCTCTCGTGCCTTTTCGCACAATGACTCCATCCCGGCCATCCATACCTGCGATGGCAAGGATATTTCTCCACCTCTGTCATGGAGCAGCCTGCCGGCCGCTACCAGGAGTCTGGCCCTGATTGTTGACGACCCAGATGCTCCGGATCCCAAAGCCCCAAAGATGACCTGGGTCCATTGGGTACTTTATAATATTCCGACCGATACAGCCGGCCTGGCGGAAAACGCTGCCAGGGGTGATCTTCCGGCCGACACCCTGGAAGGTCTAAACAACTGGGGTAGAACCGACTACGGCGGCCCCTGTCCCCCGATAGGCCGCCACCGCTATTTTTTCAAACTGTATGCCCTGGATACCGTGCTGCCTGATCTCGACCAGCCCGATAAGGAAAAGCTGCTGCAAGCCATGCAGGGCCATATACTGGGCAAGGCGGAACTGATCGGCACCTATCAGCGCTGAAAATGATCTTGTAGCCGGAACGCCGGATATTCACAGGCTTAAAAATAAGGTCAGGAAAACTGCGATGGAAACCTGGAACGTCGTCATTACCGTGCATGAGGGATATTATCGGGAAGCCCTTGAGATCCTCGAACCATTCGGGACTCTCAGCAAAACAGATTTTTTCAATGTCCTGGTCCTGAAGGTGGCTGATACCCAAAAGGCCACGAGGGCTTTTCAAACAATGTGGGATGAGGCTCCCCATGTCAGCCAGGCCATAGCCCGTTTTGTGCCTGTTTCGCACACTTTTTTCTACACAAATGTTGTTGAGTTTGAAAAAAATGCAATCAAGACCGCTTTCTTTTTGACCAGGGAACTGGAAGGCAAAAAATTCCATGTGCGCATGCACAGACGGGGATTCAAGAAAAGAATATCAAGCCTGGAGGAAGAGATCTTTCTTGACAGGGTGCTGCTTGAGGCCCTTGAGCAAAGGGGCACTGCCGGTTCCATCTCCTTTTGCGACCCGGATGCTGTTATTGTGATTGAAACAGTGGGACAGCAGGCCGGTATGGCCCTTTTCACAAGGGAAGAGCTTGCTTCCAGCCCATTCCTGCACGTGGATTGATCCCTTTGTTGGAATTGTTCTGTGGTTTCAAAGATGTATTTTTTTATGCCTGATCTTATTCCCTGTGAACCGGAGTCGATCGCCGGAGATTTCCTGGCGCAAGAGGGACGCATATTGCTGTTCGGTGAAAGCGGCAGCGGCAAATCCACCCTGGCTGCCGCGCTGGCCCGCTCATTTGTTCGGGCAGGGTCGCCCTGTTTCTGCATAAGCGCCGATCCCGGTTCACCCGCTTTCGGGGTGCCCGGCGCTGTCTGTCTGGGCAGATGGCATGATGACGCGTGGCGGATTATCGGCCTCGAAGCGCTCTGCACCCTGGACAGCGGCAGATTTCGTCTGCCCCTGGTATCCGCAGTACGGAGCCTGGCAGCAAGCATTGGCAACGAAATGCTCCTGATCGATGCTCCAGGGGTGGTGCGCTCCGTTGCCGGGGCCGAATTGCTTGCAGGGCTTGCTGATGCAGCAGATATCGACACAATTCTGGTTCTCTGCCGTGATGCCAAAAAAATATTTCTTGCCAGTGAACTGAAGAGCTTGGACTGCAGGGTTGTTTACCTGCAAGCTCCAGCAGAGGCTCGACCTCCCAGTCATAAGAAACGGGCCAGGCAGCGCACCGGACTCTGGGATGCCTACCTGCACCAGGGAGTGGAAAAAACCATCGCAGTTCATGGAAAGATGCTGACCGGCACCCCACCACCGCTGGATGTAGAGGAGGCGTGGCACAGCCGGCAGATCGGCCTTCTCAAAAAAGGACGCACCATTGCCATGGGTGAGGTCTTCAGAACAACAAAGAAAGGTTTCCAGGTCATCATGCCAGCAACAGGGGAGATTCCTGACCAGTTGCTGTGCCGGGATGCCCTTAGAAACAGGCAGGGCTATCTAGCCACTGAAATACCTGCAGGGTTTGCAGCCCGCCATTGCCTGGTGCCACCCGATGTTGCGCCCTATGTTATTACCGGAAAAAATACCGGCCCATGCCCTTCAGTAAGGATCAGAGACGCAACAGCTCTGCTGGTGAACGGCGTTTTCGGGGACCCGCTTCTGCACTTGAGATTCCATAACCGCAGGAGATCCCTGCTGTTCGATCTTGGTGAGGGCGTCCGGCTGCCTGCCCGCCTTGCACACCAGGTAACCGATGTATTCATCAGTCACGGCCACATTGACCACATCAGCGGATTTCTCTGGCTGCTGCGTTCGCGCATCGGTGACCTGCCTGCCTGCAACCTGTTCGGCCCCCCAGGACTTGCAGACCATATCGAAGGACTGATCAGCGGCATCCGTTGGGACCGTATCGGCGAATGGGGGCCGCGTTTTACGGTCAGGGAACTGCATGGCGAACAGCTCAGGGTTTACGGACTACAGGCTGGCAGGGCAGGAAAAACTCGGCTTGCTGAGCAGCAGGCTCCAGATGGCCTCCTGTTTGAAGATCAGGACTGCAAGGTCCGGGCTGTGGCGCTTGAGCACGGGGGCATCACTGTCCTGGCATACAGCCTTGAACTTGCAGCTAAAATAACTGTGGTTAAAGAAAAATTATCTGCCCGCAGCCTGGCTCGAGGACCATGGCTCGGGGAACTTAAAAAAAAGATTTTTGCAGGTGAGAAGCAGGCAGTTATCTCTTTGCCTGATAATACTATGGCCAAGGTCGGTGACCTTGCTGATGAACTTCTGAAGGTCAGACCGCCTCAGAAGCTGGTTTATGCCACTGACCTTAGCGACAGTTGCAGTAACCGTAAGATACTGGTCCGGCTGGCCAGAGGAGCTCACACTTTCTTCTGTGAAGCGGGTTTTCTTGAGGCTGATAAACGATATGCGGAGAAGAGCGGACACCTGACTACCCATGGATGCGGCGAAATCGCCCTGGCTGCAGATGTTAAGATCCTGGTGCCCTTCCATTTTTCCAGAAGGTATGAAAAGAAACCGCTCGAGATCTATGATGAGGTTAAAACTAGATGCAGCCGGGTCCTGGTCCCGACGCTTTCACCCGCTGCAGAAAAATTATAATATTTTTTATCTTGCAGAATAGTGCTAGAAGGCAGACACGATAACGTTAAACGTATTCTGGCTATCGGTGATATCCATGGGTGTTATCCGGCATTCGATGCCTTGCTTGAAGCTGTAAATCCCGGGCCGGACGATCTGGTGATCACTCTGGGTGATTATATCGACCGGGGTCCTGATGCCAAAAAAGTCATAGACCGGCTGCTCCGGCTTCAGGAAAATTCCCTTGTTGTACCCCTGAGCGGCAACCATGAAGAGATGATTTTGGACTGGCGGGATAAGAATTATGAAAAAACTCTGCTCTGGTGGGCCAACGGCGGCCTGGCCACCCTCAGGTCTTACTGCCGGGGTGATGCGAGGTGGCTGATAAGGATGTTCTGGAAATCCTATATCCCGAACCAGGCTTATGGGTATCATGACAGAGCCTGCGAGCTGATCCCGCCGGCCCATTGGGAATTCTTCGAGAACTGCAGAGACCGTTTCGAAACCGGGGGATGGATCTTTGTCCATGGCCAGGTCGATCCACACCTGACATTGGCAGAACAGTCAACCCTTCAACTGCACTGGGCCCGTTTTAGTATATCACAGAAACCCCATATATCAGGTAAGAAGGTTATCTGCGGCCATACGCCCCAGGCCGATGGCATTCCGACTGATATCGGGCATACTGTCTGTATCGATACCTATCTCTATGGCGGCCAGTGGTTGACCTGTATGGATGTCAGAAACAACAGGTACTTTCAGGCCAATACCCTGGGTGAGACCAGAATAATAGAAAAATGAACGAAAAGTCAGACTGAAAACAGAAAAGAAAATCACTATTCCTTTTCGCATTATTTGAAATATTGTATTTATAGCTTCAGGAAATTTAACATAATTAATAGAGGAGGTTGGCATGCTGCAGTTTCAAATAGATGAGGACCGCTGTATCCAGTGCGGCGAATGTACAGATGATTGCCCGGCTGGGGTCATCAGCCTGGAAGAGTACCCGGTAATCACCAATGAGGAAGGCTGCTTCCGGTGTCAGCACTGCCTGGCTGTCTGTCCCACCGGCGCAGTTTCAATTCTTGGCAGGGATCCCGATGACAGTATTTCTCTGGAAGGGAACATGCCTGACCCGGACAGGCTGGAGATTTTGATTAAGGGCCGCAGGTCGGTGCGCCGTTACAGCGACAGGGACTTGGACCCGGAATTGATCGACGAACTTCTGGATATTGCCTGGCATGCCCCTACCGGCGTTAATGCCCAGTCGGTGCTTTTTACCGTAGTAAGGAAAAGCACGGTCATGAATGAACTCCGGCAGGAAATCATGTCGGAACTTGCCCGCCTTAAGGATGAAGGGAAGCTGCCGCCCGGTTTTGCCGGCCAGTATCTTGGCGGTGCGGTCAAGGCCTGGCAGAAGGACGGCACGGATATCATTTTCAGGGGTGCACCCCACCTGCTCGTAACGAGCGCTCCCAAAGATGCTCCCTGCCCGGTCCAGGATACGCACATAGCTCTGACCACCTTCCAGCTTATGGCACATGCCCGAGGCGTTGGGACGGTCTGGGACGGCATGTTCATGATGGCCCTTTCAGTTATGCCTGGCCTGGCCGCAAGAATCGGTATTCCCGGTGATCACATCGTGGGGTATGCCATGGCCTTTGGCGAACCCGCAGTGGAATATTACCGCACTGTGCAACGCGGCAAAGCCGTTGTGAATGTTGTGAAGTGAAATGAAAAAGGGGTCAAGATAAAAACTTCCACGCTAGTCAGTGCTTTAAAAGAACATAACAATCACTCATTTTTTTCATACACTTCAGTTCCCAGCAGGCGGTCCAGCATCATGCTTACAGCCATGCATTCCAGGCCGAAGGGCAGATAACCTGCATACCCTAAAACCGGCATTTCAAAGAGGTGAAAACGCTGGACAAAGGGAACGGAATATTCCCAATGGGCCAGGCTTCTGACATTCCACAACTCCCAGAAAAAACCGCATGTCAGTGCCGCCAGAGCCGGAAGCCAGACCAGCCTCCAGTCACCAACCGGCAGGGTATGAAAAAGCGTTTTCTCCCTGCAGACTGCCTGTACGCCGGTGATGATCAGAAACGGTGCCACCCACAGCAAGGGAAACAGGTAGTCAGGATATACTGATATACCGGCAAGGGCTGCTCCTGAAAAGATCAGAAGAAACCAACCCCATGTTTGCGGTTTGTCAAGACTAAGAGGGCGCCAGTTTTTCAGCGACACGGTCAGCCTGGTAAATGATGCCAGGAATTCAGCCGTACTTTGCACAGCCGGCAGCACCGTGGAAAAACAGAGGCTCGCATGGATGAGGTATTGGGCGGGTGAAAAATTCTCCACCCCCCGGTAGTGCCAGTTCTGCACAAAACGGTTCAAGTATTCGAAAAACCACCAGAAAA
>JAFDCT010000150.1 GCA_019312695.1 Deltaproteobacteria bacterium
AATAATGCTGATGTTACCACCCTTGAAGTTGGCAACTCAAGAGTAGGCATCGGTATAATTATGGTTATGGCTTGTTTTCTTGTTATCTGGGGGTGTGTCTGTCTCATTAATGGCGTTGCACAAACTCAATCAATCCATGAATTCGGTCGTGTTATTTTCACCGCTTTTACAGGCTTATAAGCAAAACCTTTTTCAATAAAACTAAACGAACCAGGAGGAAACTATGGCAAAAAAAACAAGCAACCCCAAAAGCATGACTGTATTCAAGTTCGCATCAATTTTTCTTGGATCACTCATTACAATCTGGTCAAGTGCAGCAGTTCTCAGCGGACTGGCTCAGGTGAACTGGCAAGTTTCGGAATTACTCCGTCAATACCTTATCGCTGTTGGCTTGATGCAGGAATTCCATACGCTATCCGACTTCTATACCCATATTAAAGGAGTTGAGTACATTATTGCTGTTTTGTTTCTCAGTGCCTTTCCGGCCTTCTATGCCTACCTCAACAAGCCTGCAAAGGAAGTCGCTGCTAAATAAGTGATTCGGGCTACCCATAAAAAACCTGGCTGTTTTTTTAAGACAGCCAGGTTTTTTATGGAAAGTCTGATGCCGCAGCCCCTGTCTCGCTTGACCCCCACCGAAGCACTCAGTATTATTACCTCGTAGAGGTATCGAATTATAAAAATTATCTTTGTCCTGAAAAATATTTTGTTATACTCACACCTGAAATTATTTCTCCTGTCAAAATTTTGCGTTTTGTGCTTAATTCTTTGACATATAGGGCTTGTATAAATAAACATTCGACGGCATTCTGGACAAACTATGAAAAGAAGTGCTTTTTCAATCTTCTTGTGGACTTTCTTGTTCGGCGTAACGCCCCTATGTTCCGCTGAACAAACTCTATGGATCAGTCCTGCAAAGGAACCACCCAAAATAGATGGACTTGCCAATGATTCTGCCTGGCAGAATGTGCCTACAATTATTACATATGATAATATCAGTAAACTGCCCATAACGATTAAAGGTACCTATACCAGTACAGAGATCTTTTTTCTGGTCATCTTTTCAGATCCTGATGAATCACGGTCACACAAAAGCTGGACCTGGGATAAGAAACGCGGTTTTTACACTGTTGGTCCTGATCGGGAAGATATTTTTGTTTTTAAATGGAGTATGGAATCAAAACCGGTTGATCTCAGTATATATGCTGACAATTCCTACAAGGCCGATATTTGGTTCTGGAAAGCCTGTCGTACCGACCCTGCAGGATATGCCGATGATAAGAGCCACCACTTGAGTCCGACAGATGACAGGCATGCAACAGCATTGGTTTCCAAGGCAGGCAAACCCATGTTCCTGTTACGAACAGGTGATGAAGGAAAAAGTGCCTACAAGATAGACCTGATAAGTGAATTTCAGGGGAAAATCCTGCCACGTTATATTATTGAAAAACCGTCTGGCAGCAGAAGCGATGTCCGGGCCAAGGGAACATGGAAAAATGGCAGATGGACCATTGAACTTGGCCGGAAATTATATACAGACAATCAGGATGACATTCACTTCCTGCCGACGCAGAAATATTTATTCGGTGTTGCGCGTTATGAAATTGCCGGTAGAGAGCCGAATGAAAAACTCTCAGATCCGCTTTACGGAACAGGCGATATAAATGAAATTCTCTGGCTTGAATTTAAACCATGATTTGCACACCATGAGCCACAGACGAAAAACCATTGTATTTGTTAACATTTTCTTCATTTTAGTTGTTTTTTTGCCTGGACTTTATGTACCGGTCTGCCATAGCTCCGAGAGCACCGAAAACCCGGCTTCAGAGATAAATCTACGAATTGTCATAGTTCCTGAAAAAAACTCCTTTGAACAACTCAGGCGTTATAAATATTTAACAGATTATCTCTCCCAGGAAATGGGAATGATTGTCACGGTGGAAATTATGGCAAACTATGGCGAGATCAGCAATGCGTTCAAGGAGGGACGGGCAGATGCAGGTTTTTTCGGAAGTTTCAGTTATGTCCTGACACAGGCCCAAACCGGCATTGAACCCATAGCCAGACCGGTATGGCTTAACGGCAGTACCACCTATCGTGGTTATATTTTTGTCCGAAAAGACAGTGGCATCAAGACTGTTGCCGACATGAAAAAGAAGAGCCTGGTTCTTGTTGATAAAGCTACGACAGCAGGTTATTTTTATCAGCTTTTTTACTTTAAATATTACGGTATCACCAAACTGGAAGATTATTTTTCACGGATATCCTTTGCCCGCAGTCATGATGCTGCTGTCTGGTCAGTATATACAGGCGAGTCAGACATAGGTGGTGCCAAGAATCATATTTATAATGAATTTAAAGAAAGGTATCCCGACTTTAAAGAACAGATGCTGATCCTTGCAGAATCACCGGAGGTTCCCTCTAACGGCATTGCTGTCAGCAAAGATCTTAATCCCGCCATACGAGCAAGACTTAAAAACCTGCTGCTAACCCTGCACCAAGATGAGAAAGGCCAGGAGATCCTGAAAAATTTTGGTGCCAGACGGTTTGTTGAAACAACCGACAGCGATTATGAAGTCTTATATAACATGGTAAAAGAAATGGGTACTGATCTGAAGAACTATTCCAATTAATAAAAATTATCTGCCGATCTATCCTGCGGTTTTAATTAATGAATTTCTCTTTTCGCACAGCCAAGAATCTCGGCCTTTTCATTCTGTTGGTGATAATTTTCATCGAAAGTCTTTATGCCTATATCTCCATGGCGAAAAATTCGGAAAGGTTAACGGCAATTATTACAGTCGACCAGGTAAAGTTACGGCACTGGTATGATGTTGCTGAAATCATCTCCCATGCAAAAGACAGCTTGTACGATTACAGATTAGGCTATACTGACGTTGTTGCATCAGTTGATCTTTTAATTATCAGGGCGCTTACTGAAATCAATGAAATCAAAGTTCTTGCAACTGATGAGGATGAACTTGCCAACATAGAAGAAATTGTTAAGGCTTCCAGGAGATTCAAGCAGGCCATCTACGCCTTTGAAACTGAAGTGCGTGAAGGTTACCGTGGGGGCTCATCGGCCAGAGAAATGGAAGAACTGGCTGTGCGGGAGGCCGACCGCATTGCCACGATGGGACGTGAGGCGGCAGCCTTTGTCAGCAAGAGAATAGAGGAAAAAAATACTGAAATTCTCAAAATGTCAGAATTTTCCCAGAAGATGCTGACCATGGTTCTATTCATTGCAATTCTCGCTACCATCATTAATGCCTACTTCATGGCACGAGCCCTGGAAAAACCAATAAGGCAGCTCGTTGAGGGAACTGACCGCCTTGCTGATGGCGATTTAACTCACCGGGTCAAGGTTCATTCCAAGGATGAGATAGGCCAGCTTGCAACATCTTTTAACAGCATGGCTGAGAAACTGAAAAAATCCAGACAGGAACTTCTGGCAGCAAAGGCTTATACGGACAACATAATTCGATCGATGAGCAACTCCCTCTTGGTCGTGAATAAGAATCAGACAATCAGGGCCGCCAACCAGGCCACCTATGATTTGCTGGGCTACACGAGCGAGGAGCTGCTGGGCAAACCATTCTCAATGGTTTTCGCAGAAGGCTATTATAGCGGCATAGGACTAGATGAGCTCATCAATAAAGGCTTCACCAGAAAT
>JAFDCT010000151.1 GCA_019312695.1 Deltaproteobacteria bacterium
AAACCCGGCTGAATTATTTTAGCCGAGGACAGCACTACATCATGCCGCCCATGCCGCCCATGCCTCCCATACCGCCTGGAGGCATACCGGCCATACCGCCCCCCTTGTCCTCTTCGGGATGCTCAGCAACCATACATTCGGTGGTCAGGAGCAGGCCTGCAACACTGGCTGCGTTCTGCAGGGCAAAGCGGGTGACTTTGGCCGGGTCGATGACACCCGCCTTGATAAGGTCTTCATACTCTTCAGTATCTGCATTAAAGCCCATGGCGTTTTTCATTTCCTTCACATGCTCAACAATGACGGAGCCTTCGCGGCCGGCATTGTTGGCGATCTGACGGACAGGCTCTTCAAGGGCCCTGGCAATGAGTTTTTTGCCCAGAGCCTGGTCACCTTTAAGTTCAACCTTGTCAAGGACCTTAATACAGCGCAGGTAGGCAACGCCGCCTCCGGGAACAATGCCTTCTTCAACAGCTGCGCGGGTGGCATTCAAAGCATCCTCAACACGGGCCTTGCGCTCTTTCATCTCTGTTTCAGTGGCTGCACCGACATTGATGACTGCGACGCCGCCGATCAGTTTGGCCAGACGTTCCTGCAGTTTTTCCCGGTCATAGTCGGAGGTGGACTCATCGACCTGGGCGCGAATCTGCTTGACGCGGCCTTCCAGTTTATCCTTGTCACCGCCACCGTCAACAATGGTCGTATTGTCTTTATCGATGACAATTCGTTTGGCCGTACCAAGATCATTGATGGTAATGTTTTCCAGCTTGATGCCGAGATCTTCAGTAATTACCTGGCCACCTGTAAGGATGGCGATGTCTTCAAGCATGGCCTTCCTGCGGTCGCCAAAGCCAGGGGCTTTGACAGCGGCAACATTTAAGGTGCCGCGCAATTTGTTGACAACCAGTGTGGCCAAGGCTTCGCCATCAACATCTTCGGCAATGATCAACAAGGGTTTGCCCATCTTTGCCACCTGCTCCAGAATGGGTAGCAGGTCTTTCATGGTGCTGATTTTCTTTTCATTGATGAGAATGACGGCATCCTCGAGGTTGACCTCCATCTTTTCAGGATCGGTCACAAAATAAGGGGAAAGGTAACCCCTGTCAAACTGCATACCCTCAACTACATCCAGGGAGGTCTCCATGGCTTTTGCCTCTTCCACGGTGATAACTCCCTCCTTGCCGACTTTGTCCATGGCCTCAGCAATAATATTGCCGATGGTGGGGTCATTATTGGCGGAAATGGTACCTACCTGGGCAATTTCCTTTTGCTCCTTGGTGGGTTTGGAAATCTTTTTCAACTCGGCAACAATGGCCTCAACGCTGCGGTCGATGCCTCTTTTGATATCCATGGGGTTGGAACCGGCGGCGACAAGCTTTGAGCCTTCTGCGTATATGGCCTGGGCCAGGATGGTGGCTGTTGTGGTACCGTCCCCAGCCACGTCACTGGTTTTGGAAGCAACCTCTTTCACCATTTGGGCGCCCATGTTCTCAAATTTGTCCTTCAATTCTATTTCCTTGGCAACGCTTACACCGTCCTTGGTGATGGTGGGCGAGCCAAAAGATTTTTCCAGCAGCACGTTGCGGCCTTTCGGGCCTAGAGTAACCTTGACGGCGTCTGCCAGGGTGTTGACGCCCTTGAGAATCGACTCGCGGGCCTTCACTCCATACTTAATATCTTTTCCAGCCATAATTAACTATCTCCTCTTAACCTGTATTATCGATTTAGTTGCTCTGAATGGATTAACTTAAACGTAGCAAAGATACGTTATTCAACGATTGCAAGAATATCGTCTTCCCGCATGATGAGATGGTCCACACCGTCCAATTTGACATCGGTGCCGCCATATTTGCTGAACAGGACGCGGTCGCCTACTTTGACATCCATCTTCATTCTGTCGCCTTTGTCATTCATTTTGCCTTTGCCGACAGCTATAACTTCACCCTCGGCCGGTTTTTCCTTTGCAGAGTCAGGAATGATGATACCGCCTTTGGTCATTTCCTCCTCTTCAAGACGTTTGACCAGGATCCGGTCATTCAGTGGACGAACTTTCATTTTTTCCCTCCATATACTTGTTAGTTTGTTAGGTTTTATTTTTTTTTATTAAGCAAGTGTATGCTTAATCTTAAAGTACAAGAAAGTTATTGTTATATTAACACCTTGAAAAACAAGGTTATTTTAGGCTTATTTGCCAGGATTCGCGAAACTATAGGCACGATATTTGAAAAATCAAGGGAGGATTTTAAAAAAATTATATCTCAACCACCCAGCCGTATGGATCTTTCTTATATCCGTTCTGGATGGCCTGCAGTTCAACAAATAATTTACGGCAAGATCCCCTGTTTTTCCTCTGTTAATAGTACAGATCTGCCCTTTATAGTTGAGTTCGCCGACCGGGGAAATGACGGCAGCTGTCCCGGTACCAAATATTTCCTGCAGGCTGCCCTTTTCATTTGCAGCCAGAACTTCATCAATGGTGATCTTTTTTTCTGAAACTTTGAGACCCCAGTCCTTGGTCAGGCGTAAAACGGAATCGCGGGTTATACCCGGCAGGATACTCCCGGTTAATGGCGGCGTAATAAGCTCACCATCAATCCGGAAGAAAATATTCATGGTGCCAACTTCTTCAATATATTTACGATCGATGGCATCAAGCCAGAGCACCTGAGTATATCCTTGCCGCTGAGCGTCCACTGCTGCCATTATGCTGGCTGCATAGTTGCCTCCCGTCTTGACATCACCCACACCGCCTGCTACTGCCCGCACATACTTGTCAGTCACAAAGATTTTTACAGGATTGAACCCTTCCGGGTAATAGGCTCCAACAGGGCAATTGATAATGAAGAAAATATAGCGCTTGGCCGGCCGGACACCAAGGCCGGCTTCGCTGGCAATCATGGTAGGCCTGATGTAAAGTGTTGCCCCATCTGCCCTGGGAACCCAGTCCTTGTCAAGTGCAATCAGTTTTTTCA
>JAFDCT010000152.1 GCA_019312695.1 Deltaproteobacteria bacterium
AGCCTTACCCTTTTTGTCGCAACCTGGCTTTCTCTGGTAGTCTGAAAGATATGGAAAAGATAGACAAATCGAAAAAAGGAAGTTTGGGGAAAACTGTTTTGAGATTTGTTGTCAGTTTTGGACTGATGGGAATTATCCTTTACCTTTTCAGGGGCCAGCTTCCCACAGTATTTCAATATTTGAGGGAAGTGCAGCCTTTTTATTTTATTATGGTCGTTGCGTTTTTTTTTGTGGGAATGATAGCGGTCGCATACAGGCTTCGTTTTGTCATACAGATCCATGATACAAAACTTTCCGTGGCGGCAGCCTATTATGTAAACCTGATCGCCTTGTTTTTTAATAATGTTCTGCCGTCTTCCGTGGGGGGCGAAATGATGAAGGCATATTACCTTTATAGAAATTCAAAAGGTAATGTTTTCGTATTCAGCGCAGTGGTGGTTGACCGATTGTTCGGCCTCGTAACAATGCTGCTCATCAGTATTTCAACTATATTTTTCTTTGACAGTGCGCAGGGTTCTCACAAGATCATGGGAAGTATCGTCATGTTGGCTGCTACTACGATCACGCTTGCTATCTTTATTTTCAATAAAAAAATCGTCGATTTGCTCTGTCAGGTCCATATCCCGCTGCTGCCGGCGATCTTCATTGAGAAAATCCGGGAAATCTACCGGGCAATGTATGAATATCGCCAACATAAGGGGATTTTCGGCACCTGTATAGCCTTAACCGTTGTGGGCCAGACAACATTTATCATTGTCAACTATTTACTGGCCAGAAGCCTTGCTATCGATATTCCACTTGCCTTTTTTTTCTTTTTCGTACCTATCCTCCTGCTAATGGGTGTCGCACCATCTGTTAATGGCATCGGGGTCAGGGAGGCAACTTTTCTTTTTTATCTCACCGAGTTTACCACATCTGAAAAAGCACTGGCCCTATCATTGCTAACCACTTTTTTTATGATCCTGGTCGGGATGATTTCAGGAATAATCTATGCTTTCAAGGGCGATTTGTCATCGGGGGAACAGAAAGTTCGACCAGGGTAAATTTTTCCCTATTTGCTCTATCATCTCATGCAAAAATCGGGTATAGTGGCAGCCCGATTTTTAAAAAATTTTGCAAAAAAAGTACCGCAGGCAGATAAAGTCTAATTTGACCAGCGCGAGATGAAAAGTACTATGATGGCTGGGAGATTTGGAGACTATACCGGCTTGTTTTGCTCATACTACAATCACAAAAATAGAGGATAATTGGAGGCAGATAATGAAACTGATATTATTGGGCGCCCCTGGAGCGGGCAAGGGGACCGTGGCTAAACTGCTTACAGCAATTGACGGTTCGGTTCAGATTTCGACAGGCGATATTCTGCGGGGAGCGGTGCAGGCAGGCACTGAACTTGGCAGGGAGGCGGAAGCGTATATGAAACGGGGTGATCTCGTTCCTGATACCCTGATCATGGGGATAATGGAAAAAAGGCTGCAGGAACCAGACTGTCAGAAGGGTTTTCTGCTTGACGGTTTTCCGCGAACCATCCCTCAGGCAGAAGCACTCAAGAATTTACTGGTAAAATTAAATATCCGTCTGGACATGGCGGTAAATATTGATGTGCCGCGGGAAGTGATTCTTGACAGGCTGTGTACTCGAAGAACATGCGAAAATCCACAATGCCAGGCAATCTATAATGTCAAGAGCAGTCCTCCTAAACAGGAAGGGGTCTGCGACAAGTGCGGCAGTCGGGTCATTCAGCGTGATGATGAAACAGAAGAGGCAATTTCACACCGGCTGGCAACGTACAACGAAAAAACAGCACCGCTTATCGGTTTTTATGAGAAGGAAGGATTGCTGAAGACAGTTACCGGCACCTCCAGTGATACTGTAGTCAGTGAATTGAAGGCAGCTTTAAATTTTTAATTATTCTTAGTAAGTAAGGAAGATACATAATGGTGGAATTGTCTGTAGTTAAAACTGAGTTCAAGGATCTAAACCTCATTCATCGTGGTAAGGTTCGCGACCTGTATGAAGTTGAGGATAAACTTCTGATGGTCGCAACTGACCGTATTTCAGCTTTTGATGTGGTCATGGATGATCCCGTACCTAACAAGGGGAAGGTGCTGACCAAGTTGTCACTTTTCTGGTTCAACTTTTTAGGCGATATTTTACCGAATCACCTAATTACAGCCGAGGTAGAAAAGTATCCTTCTGTTTGTGCGCCTTACCTGGAGGAACTTCGCGGCAGGAGCATGCTGGTAAAAAAGGCAAAACCCCTGCCTATTGAGTGTATCGTGCGCGGTTACCTTTCAGGTTCCTTCTGGAAAGCTTACCAGAAGGACACAACGGTTTGCGGGTTTCCACTGCCAGCTGGAATGGTCGAGTCAGAAAAATTTCCGACTCCGCTTTTCACCCCTTCCACAAAGGCTGAAATTGGAGAGCATGACGAAAATATCTCCATCGCCAGGATGCAGGAACTTGTTGGTGTGGCTGAAACAGAACGGATAATTGATGTGAGTATAAAGTTTTATCAGAAGGCTGCTGACTATGCCTTGAGCAAAGGTATTATTATTGCTGATACGAAATTTGAACTGGGCTGGCATGAAGGAGATCTAATCCTGATCGATGAGGTCCTCACACCTGATTCATCCAGGTTCTGGCCGAATGACCAATATACACCGGGCAAGGGACAACCGAGCTTTGATAAACAATTTTTAAGGGATTACCTGTCATCACTTGCCTGGAATAAAAAACCGCCGCCACCCCAGCTTCCGGCTGAAATCCTGGAAAAGACCGGGGCAAGATCTGCTGAGGCCGTTGAAAGGATTATCGGTTCCTCTTTTTAAGCCGAGTAATTCTGCAGAAAGGCATACGAATTAATTAAATCCGGCCTGCAGGTCCGATGGCCGGATTTTTTCCTGAAATTCTAATGCAGGCAGAAAT
>JAFDCT010000153.1 GCA_019312695.1 Deltaproteobacteria bacterium
CATCATTTTGTTCAGGGCCTCCGGTTCAAATTTAAGGGCTGGTTTGTTTTTTTCCCTCCCTATTGCTTCCAGTAGAACATTAATGACCTCCTTGAGATCCCTTTTCCTGCTGCGCAGGGGTTCCAGCCTGATCTGGTCACCGGCCAGATATTCATACAGCGTATTTTCCAGATTAAGATCGTCGGTGATATTGATAATCACCTGGGTAGAGGCCTGGGCAGGACGATCTGCACCAAGAGGATAGAACATGCCGGTCATAAAATATTCCAGCAGCATCCGCTGTACCTTGGGCTCCAGTTTTTCGCCATCTATTATGACCAGGGTCCCGTTATGGGCCAGCTTCAAATATCCCTGCCAGGGTGCGAAGGAACGGCCGTATGTTTCAAGATCATATCCAAAAAGCGCTGTGATCTGTTCACGTTCGCGATAATAGACAGTCCCCTGTTCCTGCTGCAATCCCTGGGAAACAAAATGCGGGACGCTATCCGGATCGAAAATTATATATGATTTTCTGCTGTGAGCACTCTGTTCATATATATGCTGGGCTACCCTTGTTTTCATAGAGCCGGATTCACCTACCAGCAGACATGAACTTGCTGCACGGCAAACTGAGTCAACCAGATGGCGGAGATTCTGTGCTCTTTTGGAACTGCCGACGAGTGGAATGCAGGGACGGGACTCCATTTTTGTCATGAGTTCCCGGTAATGATGATCCTGATAGATCTGGCTCTGCTCCCGGCCTTCCAGCATCGAATTGAACCATTTTCTTATTGCTGCCTGCGATGCCTCTGGATATTTCCTGTACAATGCCAAGAATGCATCACGCGGCACCGCAATTATACTGGATTTCTCAAGGGCTGTAGCTGTTACGAATCTGGGGCTTTCAGTCAGCAGGCTCATTTCACCGAATACTTCACCCGCACTGTACACAGCAAGATCAACCTCTTTACCCTTGCCGGGATTATGGGACAGGCTGACAGTCCCTAGCAGAATGACATAAACATAATTACTGCTCTCGCTCTGTTTGAAGATTATCTCGTTGGGATTATAGACAAGTCTTTCGGACTTGGTATGAATTTCTGCGATAACACTTTTGGGAAGCGAATAAAATATAGCTGAATTGGCGAGGCGGTCTATATCCTGCAGCTTGAGAGCTTGCGTCAAATCCTTTTTTGTGATGACCCCTGCATCGAGCAGCAGCATGCCGATCAGGGGATCGTAGCCTTTTGCCCGGAGATTTTCCTGGCGCTCAAGACCATTTAGAACTGCTGCCTCATCACACACTCCGGCTGCCAGCAAATATTCACAGAGCTTCCTGGCAGGCTCTCTTGCATGAGTTACAGGCTCATTTTTTTTTTCACTAACAAGTTCCATCAGATCTGCCAACCATTAAAGGGATGGAATTTTATTACAATATGTTATCTTATTTCCGTCTTTATTGCTAATTCATTTGATTTGAGGAGCGTTCTATCAGTATGGGCCGGCTTACTCTGCCAGTACTTTTGATAATACTTGTTTCTCAATGATTTCATGATAAAATTAATCTTTTTATACAGTTATATTATAATACAAAACGATACCAGCTCAAAACCTATGCAACTATTAAAAAGTTATTACTTGAAACATAATTTCCCTGCTTTAAATCCCCTTCTTGTTTTTCTTATTTTGTGTTTTGTCCTCTTCACCTTATGGAGCTGCGCTGCTACCGATCCCCCAAACAGGACCCAGGTGAACATCCCCTTGCTCAAGAAATGGCACGGCGATTACCCTGTCTCTCAACTTGCAAGACTGCCTGCGGGCCAGCAGGACCTGGCAGTCGGCTATATTAACGATACAGAAACATTCATCCCGATCTGGCGGACCTTTATGCCGAAGGAAATTCTGCCGGCTGTTGATTTCAACAAAAATTTCATTGTCTTTACCCGTAATATCACATTCTATAATCAGAAAGCCATCCTCACCGTTAGGCTTGAAAGTGGCACCGCTGAAATAATTGCCATGGAAACTCTATCAAGCATCCCCATTGAGGACAGAGTCGCCATGGCAATGGCCCTTATCCCCCGGGAAGGAATCAGGGCTATCAAGTCCGGGGACGAAATAATTGAGGTGGTTTCTCAATAGCAGACTTTCTAAACGGCAGTGAAAAATTTAGTCAATTCCACGATCATCACAGTATGCCTTCTTATTTTGAGTGCCGGCATTGCATGCGTCCGAACTGAATACAATTTAGACAAACCAGGGAATCTAGCCGCAAATACACCGAAAAACGCTGTCTATCGCATAGAAAATGAGTGGATGCAGCTTGAAAATGGTTTGGCAGAACACCCGGCTGCACCTGGGTCTGCCTCCAAAATCAAGGTAATGTTAGTGGGGGAGGCTACTTACAGTGACCTGGATTATGACCGGCAGGAGGATGCTGTCATTGTCCTTACCTACCAGGGTGGCGGCAGCGGCACTTTTTTTTATCTCGCAGCCGCTCTTTATGAGAACGGCAAATATTCTGGCACTGAAGGAATTTTGCTTGGTGACAGAATAGGATCACCCGCAATAAAAATCAATAACGGCCTGATTACCATAGAATATCTGGACCGGGGGCATGATGAGCCAATGGCAGCAGTACCTGGTATTCTTCACACAAGATATTTTATCCTGAAAGGTGCCAGGTTAACTGAGATCAAACCCGGCAACAATGAGACAATATATCAGGGATTGCTGACCCTTGGCCATGAGGTCCGTTCATTTTTGCCCTGCTCGGAAAGAGAAAGTCTCTGGCTGCTCGGCAAATCACCAGCCTTGGATACACTCATAGCAGAATATGACAGTACCATGGCTTCCTTCCCACCCTATACACCAGTATTTACCATTCTTGCAGGATACAGGCTTCCTCCGCCTGAACATGGCTTTGGTGCTGATTTCAAGGAGGCTTTCTGGGCCTCCCGGCTGGTCCATATATCTCCAAAGGGAAACTGCCGAAGCGATTATATTACCCTTGACTCCCTTCTGCCGGGTGAAACGATATATTCACCCCTTACCATTAAGGGAAAGGCCCGAGGTACCTGGTTTTTTGAGGGGGATTTTCCTGTCATTCTTCTTGATGACCAAGGAAAGAAAGTTGCGGAAAGCTATGTAACAGCTCAAGGGGAGTGGATGACAAAAAACTTTGTAGAATTCGAAGGTACGATAGATTTCAAGCCAACTTACTCAGGTACCAGAGGAACACTCGTTCTGAAAAAAGACAACCCCACCGGTTTGCCTCAGTTTGATGATGCCCTTGAAATCCCTATTAACATCAAATAAGGAGAATATCTGTGAACAGCATCATCCTAGTTTGCAACAATTGCGGCACAAAAAACAGAATTCCTGCCGACAAGCAGCACCTTGGACCGAAATGCGGCAGCTGTAAAAATTTCATTTCTCTCAGCGGAGCCGCAGTTCCTGTTGAGCTGGCTGATTCTAATTTTGCCGCGTTCATCAGCCAGGCTTCAAAACCGGTTATGGTTGACTTTTATTCTCCTACCTGTGGCCCCTGCCGCATGCTGGCTCCCACCATTGATACTATGGCAAAAAGGTTTCTCGGGCGAATAATCATTGCCAAGCTCGACACAAACAGCAACCAGAAGACAGCCGCTCAATTCAGGATAAAAGGTGTTCCCTCTCTCCTGTTTTTTAATAACGGACAGGTCATTGACCGGTTAACCGGGGCACTTTCCGAGCAGGAGCTTGCAAAACTTCTTGAGAAATTTGCTTAACTGCTCTAGAAAAATAATCTGAGACATAACAAAATACTGAGCAGTTCTTCCCGGTTATGAAACATTTCCTGTACATCTCTGTTAAAAAAACCCTCAAGGCCTTCATATACCTTTTGATCGGTGGCTTGATAGTGCTGCTCAGCGTGTTTGTCCTCTACCTGGAAAACAGGCCGGATCTTAATATCTGGCATGAGGCTGACCTTGATACAGAATTTACTGCAACATCACGGGTCACGGGTTTCAGCCAATACCTTGATCTGGAAGAAAGCCTTTTCCAGCAACTGGAAGCTGAGATTTACGAAAAAGTTCTACAGAAAGACACTCACCTGCTGAACCGATTTGATCATGACTCTTTGGCTGACCCAAATCGCTGGGAGCGGAATTGGAACCGCACTTTCGAACTTTCCCAGGAAGCTCCCAAAGCAGGGGTGCTCCTCCTGCATGGCATGTCAGACTCACCTTACAGTTTAAGAAATATTGGACTGCGTCTGCATGAAGCCGGGGCGGCAGTAATCGGCTTGAGGATTCCCGGACACGGCACAGCGCCCAGCGGCCTGGTTGAAATGCAGTGGCAGGATACGACAGCTGCCGTCAGGCTGGCCATGATCCATCTGTTTGCAAAAAGCAACGGAAAACCGCTTTACATCATCGGCTATTCAAACGGCAGCGCCCTTGCCGTGCATTATGCCTTGTCTGTTCTTAATGATCCGCAACTCCCGAAAGCAAAAGGACTGATCCTTGTCTCACCGGCCATCGGTGTCACCCCCCTTGCTGCATTTGCAGTCTGGCAGGCCCGAATCGGCCACCTGCTCGGGCTGGAAAAACTTTCCTGGAATTCCATTGAGGTAGAATATGACCCTTACAAATACAACTCCTTCGCCGTCAATGCAGGAGACCAGGTCTACCGTTTAACCAGTGAAATCCAGAATCTCCTTAAAAAGAATATGAAAACCGGCAAACTCCAGCAGTTTCCCCCCATACTCGCCTTTCAGACCGTTGTCGATACTACGGTTTCAACCTCTGCATTGATCACAGGTCTGTTCGACAAACTTCCAGCAGGCGGCCACGAATTGACTCTTTTCGATATCAACCGCATTAATGAGGCGGCAAAGTTTTTTAATAACGATCCCAAGCCATATCTGGACGAGATGTTAAAAAATGCTGGACTTACTTATACCCTGGCCCTTGTGACCAATGAAAATGAATCAAGCCGGCAGGTACATGTGATTCGAAAACAGGCCGGCAGCACCGGTATTGATAGCATCTCCCTGGATATTGAGTGGCCAAGAGGCATTCATTCCCTATCCCATGTAGCCCTGCCTTTTCCAAAAAGTGACCCATTATATGGGGAAAACAGTTCTGCAGAAAA
>JAFDCT010000154.1 GCA_019312695.1 Deltaproteobacteria bacterium
CCACACCGCCATGCAGCACAGGCTGGTTTTTGTCAATCCCGTGCGGCGAAGGTGGAAAGCCGCACTTCTCATGGCCGCATTCGCCTTGCTGGTAATCGCACTGGCCCGGCCGGCCTGGAATCTGCAGCAGACGACAGTTACCCGCACCGGCCGTGATGTGGTCTTCGTTCTTGATGTCTCCAGGAGCATGCTGGCAGAGGACCTGGCCCCAAACCGTTTGGAACGGGCAAAACTTGCCATTGCCGATGTCATTGACAATCTGCAGGGTGACAGGGTGGGCCTGCTGGTGTTTGCCGGCTCTGCTGCAGTCAAGTGTCCCCTCACCCTGGATTACGGTTTTTTCAGGATGATGCTTGACACTGTTTCCACGGACAGTATCAGCCGGGGCGGCACCATGATCGGCGATGCCATCCGGGTCGTGCTTGACCAGATGCTCGATAAACAGGAGAGGAAATACAAGGATATCGTGCTTATCACCGATGGCGAGGACCATGAAAGTTTTCCGGTTGAGGCGGCAGGGGAAGCAGCGGAGAAAGGGGTACGGCTTTTTATTGTCGGCCTGGGGGATGAAAATGAAGGCAAGCGCATCCCGGTCACCGATGAATCCGGGCGCCGGACTTTTTTGAAGTACCAGGGGAGGGAGGTATGGAGCAGGCTTGATGCGGACACCCTCCGGAAGATGGCCCTGGCAACACCAGGAGGCAGGTATCTGAACGTTGCCACCGGCACGGTCGACCTGGGCGAGGTCTATATGCAGCTCATCGGCTCGGCCGAGAAAAGAGCGCTGGAGGAGGAGACCATTGAAAAGTATGAGGAGAAGTTCCAGGTGTTCCTGGCCCTAGGTTTCCTCCTGCTGTTCCTGGAAATTATGGTTTCGGAACGGAAGGATAGAAGAAACAAAACATAGGGTCCAAGGTTTCAAGGATTCAAAGGGAAAAACAACTCCCAGTTTTAAGTTTCAATTTATTTATTTCCTCGACTCCTTAAACCCTTCTATTACTTCTTCTCAATGGTCATATCATATGTCATAGTGACATATTTCGGGTTTTTATTTTCCCACATACAGCAGTAAATGGCATCACTCTCCACGACAAAGCTGCCTTCAAGCTTATCCGCCAGGGTCTGTTCTACAGCGTAAACCTTGGCATGCTTCTCATGATAATGGACATTGAACATCACCGGCTTTGAACTGGTAAACGAATAATTTACCGTTGAGCCGGGTGTAAATTTATCGCAGGCTTCGAAAAAATCACCGGTAGAAATGTCAGTGGACTTGCCCGAGATGTCGCCGTGTGCTGCCTTTTCTTCTTTTGCCGCACAGCCATGCATAAGTAATGCTGCTGCAATGATCGCACATAGTAATAAACTTTTTTTCATTATCGTTCTCCCCGTTTATTTTTTGAGAATTATTCCCATCAGTATAATACAAATATATTTAAACATTAACGCAAGTTTTTTCTGTTATTTTTTTTAAATTTCATAATGCCGCACAATAAGTGCTTATCATTACTATAAAAAATATTAAAAACCGAATGAATGCATGACATGATAACCGGTTATCATGAAATATTTCTGTCTGAACGTGAAAAAGCTTGCCCTCAGCTTTACACTTGCATTAATTTGTTTCATTTGTTTAACAAGAACAGTTTAAAAGACCAATCATTTGCTATTTATCCAACAAGGAAACCTCAATGCATCACAAAATCAATTCTCCTGTAAAGATCCTCGCTCTTTCCATAGTAATTATAGCCTGTTTTATCATGGGCCAGGCAAACAGTCCTAAAGCGGAAGAATCACTAAAATCCATAGCAGTCCTGCCCTTTGCCATGCATGCCCCGAGCTCCATGACCTACCTGCAGGAAGGCTTGCGCGACATGCTGGCAAGCCGTCTCGCTGCCAACGGCGGCGCAGTCATTATTGACAACAGCAGGGTCGATGCCCTGCTGGCGGAACCGAACAAGGATATGCAGCCACAGGAGGCAGCCGGCCTGGCACAGCAGCTGGGGGCAGACTACCTTATCAGCGGCAGCCTGACCGCTCTGGGCGGCTCCATGAGCCTCGATGCCAAAGTTTTTGCTGCGGATGTGGCAGCATCACCTTTAAACTTTTATGCTGCCGCAGCCGAGGAAAAAGAGGTTATCGGCGCCATCAATGCGCTGTCGTGGGATATAGCCGCAAAGGTCCTGGGCGTTACTCCGCCGCAGGCAGCAGCACCTCCGACTAGGGCTGCTGAACCTGTGCCAACCCAGCAAGATGAAGCCATGGCGGCTTTCAAGACCGAACACCCTGACAAGGTTTATAAAAAGCAGGTCCCCGGCCAGGCACCCGGCATGGCGCCCATTATTGTGACCCAGGCAGCGGCTGCCATGCAGGGTTTTACCAAGACCCAGAATTTTGATTACTTTATAGAGGCCATGGATGTGGGCGATGTTGACGGTGACGGCGGGTTCGACGTGGTCATGGCAGACAGACGGAAAGTTTATGTTTACAGCCTGGTGAACAACAGGCTGGCTGAGTTTGCCCTCATAGAAATGCCGGCCCGCTCCAAAATCCATGCCATCAGCGTTGCTGACCTTGACGGCAACGGCAGGGCCGAGATCTACATCAGCGCTGCCGATGATTACAAGCCGCACTCCTGGGCCTACCAGTGGAACGGCAGCAGCATGGAGATAATACTCAATAACATCCCCTGGTACATCAGGGTGCTGGATATTCCGGGCGAGGGCCAGGTGCTCGTCGGCCAGCGCGGCGGCCAGAGTTCCCTGCTGCTGGCAGGCATCTTCAGACTCATGAAGACAGACACCACAGTGCAGCCTGAACAGCGGCTTGCCATGCCCGACTATGTCAACCTGTTCGAGTTCGCCCTGGCTGATGTGAACCAGGACGGGGCTCATGAGATCATAGGCATCAACAGGGCGGACCGCTTGTACGTGGTCAGGCCGGACGCTACGATCCTGTGGGTATCGGACGACTATTACGGCGGTACTTCGCGTTATATCGGTGAAGACTATGACCTGGTCGGGCGCACCGGCATTGACATAAATTCGTCCCATTCCTCCGACGCAATCGGCAGGGAGGGTACC
>JAFDCT010000155.1 GCA_019312695.1 Deltaproteobacteria bacterium
ATCCAGATAACCCCGCGCCAATTGCGGGAAAACAGCAAAAGCATTGCTGATAACCGCCGACAAGTGTTTGCAAATAAACGTACTGAAAGAATCGGCATAAATAGAGATTTTACGGGAACAGAACAAAAGAACCAAAAGAAAGTTATCCTGAGTGAAAGAGGAAGCCGGGGAAAACAATTTGAAAACGTCAAAAAATCTGGAGTAGAAAGTAGAGTTTCATTAAAGGACAGACCTGAAAAAAATTTGAAAAATAATGCAAAAAGAAACGAAACTGGAGCCAAGGTGTCAAGGCAGGCAGCCATGCAGAAAAACTTCAGGGTCAAAAACAGGGCCAACACACCACGGAACAATAAAATTATCGCAAGGAAAAATAATAAACAGGCAAGAAGGCAGGTTCATAATCAAGTGCAACAAAATTCCAGCAAAACTCAAAAAATTAAGGGTCGATCAAGGGGAACCTCTAAAGAATTACCTAAAAAATTCAGCGAAAATAATTGGCATCATGGGGCTAAGAGGGACAACCCGAGAGAAAAAAAGCAGCAGTATAGCAGCCAGCAAAACTCTTCGTGGGAAAGAAACAACAAAAGGCAACGACCAGAAAGAATAGATATCTCTGCTTCATTAAAAAAAAGCAGTTAAGATAGCATGTTACCAAACATGAAAAAAAGGGCAGTGCCTGTTTGACACTGCCCTTTTTTATAAGGAGGAGAAGAAGTTGGGCCGTCTTTACGACTCTTCAATTAATATTATAAGCATGAATGGTTTCTTATCAAGTTGCTGCTGTTTTTATTTAAGAAAAATTCTCAACTTTATCGAAGAACATAAAGATAACCTGCGTAGGCGGCAAACAGGATAAAACCATGCAGCCGGTTCAGTCCCTGCTGGACTGCCAAGATAGGAAGAAGAACAGCTGAAAAGCTGAACATGATGGGAATGTCCCTGGTGAGGAGGTTGCCTGACAGGGGATAGGGTATAATCAGTCCGCAGAATCCCAGAACCATCAGGATATTAAAAAGGTTGCTCCCGATGATATTGCCCGCGAGAATATTTGTCTGCTTCAGGCGAATGGCTGCAAGGCATGAAGCGAGTTCAGGAAGTGAAGTGCCAAGAGCTGCAAGTGTCAGGCCAATAACAAGCTCACTTACACCCAAATAACGTGCTATATCAACAGCGCCCTTGATAAAAAAATTCGAGCCGATCGGCAGAACGATGAGTCCTGCGGCAGTTAAAGGTACAATTACTGACAGGGAATATTTTTCTCTTAGCTGTTGCTGTGGTTCGGGATCATTTTTTTGCACTCTTTTACTCTTTTTCGCTGCCAGGTGAAAACTTTGAAAGGTATAAAAGATAAGAGACGCAAAAAAAATGAAACCTAAATATCTCGGAAATATACCGTGCCATGCTGCCAGAAATACAATAATAGTTGCGGCAAGCACTATATAAAGTTCCAAGGCAACAGATTTGAACCTGACAGGCAGAGGGGTTATAAGGGCACACGCACCCAAAATAAGACCTACATTGGCAATATTGCTCCCAATGACATTCCCGGTAAGGATATCCGGATGATCCTGAAATAGGGCAATAAGGCCGACAAAGAGTTCCGGCATGGATGTACCGAATGCCACAACCGTCAAGCCGATGAGCAACGAACTCATGCCGAAACGTTTTGCCAGTTTTGCAGCACCGGACACCAGAAATTCGCCGCCGGCGGTAAGCAGGACCAAGCCACTGATAAGAGCAACCCAGGATAAAAGAAAGGATGAATAATTGGGTGCAAAATTCATTTTGCTATTTCGGTGAGAATTTTTCCCTTGTTCAGTTTATAAGCCTTATCAACCAGTTTTTTCAGTCCTTTGCTGATAGTGGGAAGTGGGACCAAAGGCGGTATTTTTATAAGCTCAGAGTCTATTGGCGGTGGTTTTTCGAGGCGCATTTTATGCTCAAAGGTATCAACTGACCCGGCATCAGGCTTGGCTCCCATGCTGTCCTGACTCCCTCCTCCTTCAATGGCACGCAGAAAACCCATAATATTGCCGATATCGTTTTTCCGGTAAAACAAGTCTATTTCCGCATTAATTGTTTCCCGACTGGTTTCTATATCCTCAAGGCTTTCGCGGTAATGTTCCACATGGGCCGCCAGCCTTTCATAAGCATCAAATACCAGATTTTTAAAACGTCCTGCCCTGGTAAGGCCTCTAATTTTAATGCCCTTGAAAACCTTTTTCCTGATCGTTGGGGACTCGGTTATATAAGGATCATAAAAAAGCTTTTCCTCCCAGCCTGTAAGTTTCATGAACTCATGGATCAGGTTTTCATCCTTGAGCAAGACATAAATACGTATCAATTCATAACTTATTCTTTTTTCCAGGATAGAGAGTTGGTACTTGATCTTCTCTGAAAGATCGAGAGTGTCCTCCTCGATCATTTTGCGAAAACCGAAATATCGTTCAGCAATCTCCCGTTTGAGTTCAAGTGCCAGAAAATCTTCAACATTGTTTTTCATTATTGCATCATAATCCTTTTGGGATCTCCTTCCGGCTCCAGGAATACCATGGAGTTGCATACTAATTTAGACACACATTATAGCACGGAACAGTACACCAGCAATTTTTTCCAGCAATAGTTTTTTCTGCCCGCCCCAATATTAACAGGGAAGGCAAAAATATTTATAAAGCGGGATTCAGGCCTGCTGCTGTGAATGGAACAATGGGCCAATTCTCCA
>JAFDCT010000156.1 GCA_019312695.1 Deltaproteobacteria bacterium
AAGTACCACTTCCTGTGGTCTCATGGAAGGTATGGGAAAACGCGGTGTAAATGTTGGTGGCGTTCTGCGCCAACCTTCCGGTGGTCCGACCATGAACATTAAGGGAACCGCGGCCGGCGGTGGCAATTGCTTGCTCATCCCCATGACCGAGTTTTCTCTGGGGCTTACCGGCGATATCAACGATATCATGAACGCCCATAACCTGGCCATGGTCGCCCTGACTGCCCGCATGCAACATGAGCGCAACTATAATGACGAGCAGGTGGAAAGGCTGACCAAGATGCGGCGGCTCGATATAGATCCCACCCGGGTGGAGATGGGCTGGATCATTGACTTCTGCGCCCAGGCTCTCAGGAATATAGTCATCGGCCTTGGCGGCCGCTACGACGGTTTCACCATGCAGTCGAAATTCGGCATTGCCGTGGGATCCGAATTGATGGCCATCCTGGCTGTGGCAACTGACCTTGCCGACCTGAAAGAAAAGATCAATGACATTACCGTGGCCTTTGACAAGAACGGCAAGCCTGTTACCTGCCGTGACCTGGAAGTGGGCAACGCCATGGCCGCTTTTATGCGCAATACCATCAATCCGACCCTGATGTGTACTGCAGAGTACAATCCATGCCTGGTACATGCAGGTCCCTTTGCCAATATCGCCGTTGGTCAATCATCGATCATTGCCGACCGTGTTGCTCTGAAACTCTTTGATTACAATATAACCGAGTCGGGCTTTGCCGCTGACATCGGATTTGAAAAATTCTGGAACGTCAAGTGCCGCTTTTCAGGTCTTAAACCCCATGTCTCCGTCCTGACTGCCACCATCCGCGCCCTGAAGATGCACGGCGGTGGACCCAAAGTGGTTGCCGGCAAACCCTTGGATGACGCCTACACCAAGGAAAATGTCGAACTGGTCGAGAAGGGTTGCGAAAACATGGTCCATCTGATCAATGTGATCCGCAAGGCTGGCATCAACCCGGTGGTCTGTATCAATCGTTTTTATACTGATACTGATGAAGAGTGTAAGGTTGTCCGGAGGATAGCCGAAGCTGCCGGTGCCAGATGCGCCGAATCCAAGCACTGGGAACTGGGCGGCGACGGAGCCCTTGAGTTTGCTGATGCGGTAATCGATGCCTGCAACGAAGAAAATGATTTTAAATTCCTCTATCCTCTGGAGATGAAACTGCGTGACCGTGTTGAAATAATTACCAAGGAAGTTTATGGCGGAGACGGTGTTGACTGGTCACCAGAGGCCAATGCCAAGGCCGAGATGCTGGAAAATGATCCCAAATACGCCGATTATGCTACGATGATGGTCAAGAGCCACTTGAGCCTCTCCCATGATCCAACCAAGAAAGGTGTGCCCAAAGGATGGCGGCTCCCCATTCGTGACGTGTTGATTTATTCCGGTGCCAAGTTCCTGTGCCCCTGTGCCGGTACTATCAGCCTGATGCCCGGCACCAGTTCCAACCCTGCTTTCCGCCGTATTGACGTCGATACTGCGACGGGTAAGGTTACAGGATTATTTTAATGAATCAGTAATACTTTCAAAATTACGGTTTTTCTAACAATAACGGGCCGGGGAATTAATTTCTCCGGCCCGTTTTATATTGATTTTTTGTTTAAATTTATTGCACATAGGTGTAAAGTTATTTAATTTTTAAGTGTTTTCTCTAAGTATAAAAAATAAACTAAACATAGCTCTTCATTAGCTTTTATGGCCAATCCACAGAATCTCAGAGGTGTTCCTCCAAGACCTTTACCAGGACGGAAACCGGTCGGGGACAGCAGAAAGTCCAGCTTGAGCGGTACTGTCAGGGACCAGTCAGGAGCCGGCAAGGTTCGGATCGGTGATCTTCTTCGTAAAGAAGGATATATCACTGCCCACCAGCTTGATCATGCTCTTAAAGTCCATAAGAAAAATAACATGCGGTTGGGCCGGATCCTTGTAAAGCTCAATTATATTGATGAGGAGACCATACTCAACGTTTTAAGCCGAATGCATGGTTTCCCGGCTATCACAATCTCCAGGGAATCACCGCAACCGGATGCTCTGAAAATATTACCATATGAAGTTGCCAAGAAATACATGGCATTCCCACTGCGTATCGCTGCAAACACTAATACCTTGAAAGTTACAATGGCCGAGCCGACTGACACCTCAGCAGTCGAGTTGATGCAGGCTGAAGTCAAAATGAAGTTGACCGTGGGAGTTTCCACGGAAAATGATATCATTGAAGCCTTCCGGGCCCACTACAAGATCAGTGACGAGGAATATGCCCTCTATAAAGATGAGGAAAAGGAACAGGTTGAGGAGGAAGAAGAGGTTTCTGTTGAGGAAGTAGCGGATGACTTTGGCGCTTTGGCTTCCGAAGCAGCAGGTGAGCTTGAAATCGGAGCGGATGAGGAAGAAGATGAAAGGCTGATGGAGTCCTACTCCTATTCTGATGCCCCGATTATCAAACTGGTTAATGGAATGCTGATCAAGGCGGTTAAAGATGGCGTGTCTGACGTCCATATTGAACCGTTTGAGAAAAATTTTCAGGTTCGATATCGTTTGGACGGCTCCCTATATAAATCAATGAATCTGCCCATGTCCATCAAGAATGCGTTGGTAGCCAGGGTAAAGATCCTGGCCAATCTCGATATAACTGAACGGCGTGTACCCCAGGATGGCCGCATCAAAATGAAGCTTGGCAGGAACAAGGCCGTTGACTTCCGTGTTTCCACGCTGCCCACCCTTTTCGGTGAAAGCGTTGTCCTCCGTATTCTTGACCAGAGTTCTCTGAACGTTGACCTGACCAAGCTGGGTTTTGGTGCAAAAACATATGATACCCTGAAGCGCTGCCTGAAAAGACCACAAGGTCTGCTGCTTGTAACCGGGCCTACAGGCAGCGGTAAAACTGTTACCCTGTACTCAGCGCTGAATTCCTTAAATCGTGAGGATACCAAGATTCTGACTGCCGAAGATCCTGTTGAGTTTAACTTCAAGGGTATAAACCAGGTAAATGTGCACCAGGAAGTCGGCATGACCTTTGCTGCAGCATTGAAGGCCTTTCTGCGTCAGGATCCGGATATTATCATGGTAGGCGAGATTCGTGACATGGAAACTGCAGAAATTGCCATAAAGGCAGCCATGACTGGCCACCTGGTTTTCAGCACCCTGCATACCAATGACAGCGCTGCAACTATCGGCCGTTTGGTTGATATCGGCATCCCACCTTATATGGTGGCCTCATCTGTTACCATGGTGCTTTCACAGCGCCTTGGCAGAAGGCTTTGCAATAACTGTAAAAAAATAGTGAGTCATTATTCTGATGATGACCTGACTAGTGCCGGTTTTGATCCTGATGAAGTTTCCGATTTGCAGATATATGGACCCAATGGCTGCTCAGTGTGCCGGGGGGGCGGTTATAAGGGACGGGTCGGCTTTTTTGAACTTATGGAAGTTACGGAAGAGGTAGCTAAGGCAATAAGTGCCGAGGTGCCGGAAGATGCCTTACGGAAAACTGCCATTAATGAAGGAATGTCGCAGCTTAGGGAAGCTGCTCTGCAAAAAGTCCGTGAAGGCATAACCAGCTTGGATGAAGCCACAAAACGCACGGTTTTAACCAAAATGAGCCTGCCTTCCTACCTTGTCAACCCAGATATGGAAAAATATGAAGATGGAGACTTCGTCATCCGGGAAGGTAATACGGATAATGATTTCTTTGAACTCATACAGGGAGCGCTAATTGTAGTTAAAAGCGGCAAAAAAATAGCAGAAGTTACCCAGCCGGGAGCCTATTTTGGAGAAATGTCCGCTATTTCAGGCGAGGCCAGGACAGCATCGATAATATCAAAAGGACGTGCTACAATAAGACGCTTTCCGGGTGATAAGCTGTACGAAGTTATTGAAAATTATCCTGAGGTGAGCAAGCATCTTTTCAAGACCATGGTCAGCAGGCTTGAACATTCAAATGAGATAATTATGAAATTGGCTAATGGCATGAAGTCCAGGTAGTTGTTTTTTTACCCTTCTCTTTTTTCCTGCACAAAGTTCACCAGTTTTACCGGTGCGTCAGATATCTCCTCTGTTAACTCAGTCAGAGGTTTACCGTTTCGTTCTGCTTTTCTGATTATTGTGGAGTCTGGAAAAAAGGCAACTGGAGATTCACCAAGTGCTTTCTTAAGAAAATCCTCATCATCTTTATCCTGGACGAGATTTCCCACAAAGGAAATACTGGGGATTCCCGAGTCAACGGCCATTTTTTTTATTTTAAGTGCTGTCCTAACGCTTGATTTTGATGGTATAACAACGATTAACAGGTGATCTACCCCGGCAATGGTACCGCGACCCAAATGTTCAACACCGGCTTCCATGTCAAGCAGTACAACCTGGGTTGGTGTGAGAAGCAGTTTAGTCAGCATTCTCTTGAGCACTGTATTTTCAGGGCAGGCACAACCTCCCTCTGCTGTCTGGATGGCTCCGAGCACCATAAGCCTTATGCCGTCCTGCTCGATCATGAACTTCTTCAGCAGGTCGTCGACCTGGGGATTAATCTGATAAAACGGTGATCCCTCTACCTTCCCGGAACGTTCAACCAGGAGCGCGGTCATTTCTGCAATGGGTTTTATTTTATCAATATCTTTGATGCCGAGAGTCTGGGCCATATGAGGACTTGGGTCAGCATCAATAATGAGTACTTCCTTGCCTTCTTTTTTAAACTGGTTGGCGAGAAGCGCCATAATGGTTGTTTTGCCGACTCCGCCTTTGCCGCTGATTGCAATTTTCATATAACAGTCCTAGAGTATATGCGATTGATCTTGCAAGTTTTATAAATATGATTATTTTTTTCGTCACCAATATATATAGTTATGAAGTGCATTTTATGCCAGCAATGAAATGAAATTGTCTATGTTATGCAAATGCATTAAATATTAGATGTATTACAACTGAGTAAAGAAAAAGGAGGAAACAAAATGTATAACCGCTATACCGGTAATGAGCGTGCAATTACCCAGGCGACAACCGAAGCCTCAACTGTTTTTCTGGCTAAAGTTTTCAATTGGATGGCAATCGGCTTGGGTCTTACCGGACTCGCTGCCTTTCTGACCGTCAACTCTCAAGCTGCTCTGCAGTTTGTCTTTGGGAACAAGATGGTTTTTTACGGCTTGATATTTGGTGAACTGGGACTGGTTTTTTATCTTTCCGCCAGGATTGAACGCATATCTGCCCAGGCTGCCACCGGAATGTTTGTTGTCTATTCCATTCTTAACGGTGTGACCTTGTCAGCAATCCTGCTTCTCTATACCATGACTTCAGTTGCTGCCACATTTTTTATTACAGCCGGAATGTTCGGAGCGATGGCCGTATATGGCTTTGTCACCAAAAAAGACCTTTCAAGCTGGGGGTCCTTTCTCTTTATGGGGCTTATTGGGATTATCATAGCCATGGTGGTGAATATTTTTCTGGCGAGTTCAATGATGTCCTGGGTTATATCCGGGATCGGAGTAATTATTTTCACCGGATTAACCGCCTACGATGTTCAACAGATTACACGTATGGGCGAGCAGGGCATTATGGACGGCGGTGAGGCGGCAATCCGCAAAGGCGCCATCATGGGGGCCCTCAAACTCTATCTAGATTTTATCAATCTTTTCTTGATGCTGTTACGTTTGCTGGGTGACAGAAGATAGACAGTTGTTTAAGAAAATCAGGCGAAATAGGGCGTATTAATTGCTGCCGTATTTCGCCTGATAATATTCCTGCAGCCTGACAAGGTTTTCAAGGTATTCCTGCTTATTTTCCAGATTGCCATTTCCCTGAATTTCAGAGATCAGCGAGTCAAGGGTGTAGCGGATGTCAATGCCGTAACGGTTTGCGTTTACACTGTTTGCCCGGTCAATAATGAGAATTGAGTAATAACGGGCCAATATTCGCAGGTAGAGTTCCCGGCGGAAGAGATACGATTGACCGCCGAGGGTATTTGTAAAGTAGCCGGCGTACTCGTATAATCCTGCTAATGGCAGATCTATATCGAGGTCACTAGCCGTACATTCCGGTGCTATTTCAGACCATTTGTAAAAAAGGCCCATGGTTGGCTCAATCAGTGCACGTTCATGAATCAAAACGTCTTTGATCAGCAGAACATCCTTTGGCCCCAAAACCCGGAAAAAATGAGCCATGTTATTCAGAATTGCAAAAAGATCGTCGGTTTCCCTTACTACAACTGGAGGATTGGCAATCAATTTGTTAATGATCCCCCTGAAATGATCCAAGGTTGATCCTTTAATACCATGTTCATGTATGTACGGC